>NZ_CEVIVD010000002.1:73253-78982 GCF_982290655.1 Protofrankia sp. CiP1_Cm_nod3 | reverse complement strand
CAGCCCTGTCAGCCCTGTCAGCCCTGTCGGTGGCCCTGCTGACGGCCCTGTTAGCGGCCCTGTTGGTGGCCCTGCCAGTGGCCCTGTCGACGGTGGCTGCGTCAAGAATGCCCATGGCGTGCTGCCCGGTCCTGTTCACACCCGCTCCAGATGGGGCAATGTACGCAACCCGTATTCGAGATGCCACTGAAGGTATGCGGCAATGCATCCGCCGGCCTCGCGCCGGGTGCGGGTCTCGCTTGCCCCGGCGCGCTCCCAGTCCCCGGTGAGCAGATCGGACAGCAGCGTCACGGCGGCTGGGGACATCGACACCGCTCCATGCGGTCGGCATTCCGGGCACACTACGCCTCCCGCCGGGACGGAGAACGCGTGGTGGGGCCCCGGGTCCCCGCAGTGGGCGCAGTCCGCCAACGCCATCCCGTAACCGGCGATGGTCAGCGCCCGGAGCAGGAACGCGTCCAGGACGAGGGACGGCGCCCGCTCACCCTGGGCGAGCGTGCGCAGGCCACCGACGAGGAGCAGGAACAGCCGCATCGCCGGCTGGCGCTCCTCGCTGGTCAGCCGCTCGGCGGTCTCCAGCATGACCGCCGCCGCGGTGTGCCGGGGATAGTCCGACGCGATCACCGCGCCGTACGGGCTGAGTATGTCGGCCTGGGTGACGGTGTCGAGCGAGCGTCCCTCGTGGAGCTGGAGATCGACGTAGGTGCCCGGCTCCAGCCGCGCGCCGAAACGGGACGACGTGCGGCGCACCCCCTTGGCCACCGCGCGTATCCGCCCGGTCCGCCGGGTCAGAACCGTGATGATGCGGTCGGCTTCGGCCAGCGGCGTCGTCCGCAGGACGACACCTTCATCTCGATAGACCGGCACCTGCCCATGGTTGCACGCATTCCGACAAGGGGGCAGAGCCCGGTCGAGATGATCGCGACACGTGCCGGCCACGGCCAGGCCAAAAGATCGATGCGGGGCCGAACCGCGACGGCCCGGCCTCGAGCGGAGCCGGACACGCCGCCGTCGTCACTTTCCGTATCTATCGCGTTTCCTCCCTCCGCCGTATGCCCGAAACGGCCGAGGAGCGTCCGGATACCGGCGGCACCGGCGCGGGGACGATGATGGACCGGTGCGAATCGTGCGGCGGGCGGCCCGAGCGATCCTGATCGACGACGACGGGTATCTGGTCGTGTTCCACCGGACACCACCCGGCGTGGCGCCCTACTGGTCCACGGTCGGCGGCGGGGTCGACCCCGAGGACGCCTCCGTCGAGGCGGCCCTGCACCGCGAGCTGGCCGAGGAGCTCGGCGCCACCGTCGACCGCGTCCAGCAGGTGTTCCTCACCAGCGAACCAAGGCCGCCGAAGGCGGGCGGCGACCGTGACGGCCGCCGGCCCGGCCTCGTCGTCCAGCACTTCTTCGTCTGCCGGCTGGTCACCATGGATCTCACCGCCCGCACCGGCACGGAGTTCACCAACCCCGCCAAGGGCGGCTACGACATCGAACGCGTCGACCTGCGCGGCGAGGACCTCGCGGGTTTCACGCTGCTGCCGCCGGCCCTCAAGGAATTCATCCTGGCCAACCGAGACGCCCTCCTGGACGCCGCCCTGACCCCGGCCAACGACACGCCCCCTGAACCCCCGGCAGATCCACCACGCGGTAAGCGGCAGATCCACCACGGGACGCCCGGCAGATCCACCACGACCCCCGCGGCAGATCCACCGTGATCTTTACGGCAGATCCACCACGGATCATGCGGCAGATCCACCACGACCCTCACGGCAGATCCACCATCGATCATGGTTGGCGATATCATCGGACGGGATGACGACCACTCCGGATCTCTACCCGCGCCATGCCGTCGACCTGGTCGAGCAGGCGCTCATCGACACGCGCGTCGTAGTGATCAACGGTGCCCGGCAGGTCGGCAAGAGCACACTCGCCCAACTGGTGGCCAGCGCCTCGGCCAACACCAGGATGTACTTCCTCGATGACGCGGCGGTCCGGGATGCCGCCGGAACAGACCCGACAGGATTCGTCCGCCATGACGGCCTGCTGCTGATCGACGAGATCCAGCGGGTGCCCGAACTGCTGCTCGGGATCAAACTCGCGGTCGACCGCGATCCCCGCCCGGGCCAGTTCCTGCTCACCGGCTCGGCTCGGCTGCTGGGCCTGCGCGACCTGCCTGACGCCCTGCCCGGCCGCAGCGAAACGATCGAGCTGTGGCCGTTGTCGCAGGGCGAGATCCACGGAGCCCCCGACAGTTTCATCGACACCGTGTTCAACCAGGGCCCGGACACACCCGCGCCGGAGAGCACCCTGCGCCGCCCGGACTATGTTGCCCGCGCCCTGCGAGGCGGTTATCCGGAGGCGGTACGCCGCACCGACACGCGGCGCCGTGGCCGGTTCTTCGACTCCTATCTGGCAGATCTCATCGCACGCGACATACGCCAGGTATCCGAGATCACGCGCGTCACCGAGCTACGCCGGCTGATCGGCGCGGTCGCGGCGTGCATGGCGGGCCTGGTCGTCCCCCAGCGACTCAGCCGCGATCTCGGCATCCCCGCGTCCACGGTCCGCCGCCATCTGGACGCGCTGGAGCTGATCTATGTTGTACGGAGAATCCCGGCATGGTCCAACAATCTGACCACGCGAGCGGTCGCCACGCCAAAAACAATCATGACCGACTCGGGGCTTGCCGGACACCTGACCGGTATGTCCCTCAAACGAGCGGCGCATCCAACGGCACCCGTCGGTCAACTGCTGGAGAACTTCGTCATCGGCGAGCTCGCGCGCCAACTGACCTGGGCAGAGGAGCCGGTACAACTCTTCCACTACCGTGACCGCGACGGTAATGAGGTGGACGCCGTGCTGGAACGCGCGTCAGGCGAGATCGTCGGCATCGAGGTCAAAGCCTCCGAGACGGTCCGCGCGGACGACTTCCGAGGGCTGCACCAGCTCGCCCGGAAAGCCGGTGACCAGTTCATCGCGGGCTACGTGATGTACACGGGAGCGCAGCCACTCCCGTTCGGCGACCGCATGCACGCCCTACCGATCGAAACGATCTGGACGCTGTGAGACAGGGATCCCGTTGTGTCCATTCACGGGTGGTGACTTGATCAACACCGTGTGGATGTTGGTTTAGATGGTGAGGGCGGGCAGGGCACTGGCCGCTCGCGGAACCGGTATCCAGGGTTTGCCCGCGAGGGCGTGGCGGATGGCGTCGATGGCGGTCAGGCCGTGGTCGCGGGCGGAGACGAGGTAGGCGCGCACGCGGAGGTAGCCCGCCAGGGTGCGGGGGGGTGTGCCAGTAGCCCGAGACGGCCTGGTGGCGTTTCGGGAGGCGGATGGCCTGCTCGGCGGGATTGTTCGTCCAGGGGATCGTGAAGTTGGTGGTGAACAGCCAGACCTGGTCGGCCTTCGTGGCGAGCCGGCGGGCGAGGACCAGACCGGGATGGTTGCGGTCATCGACGCGCCCGGCGCGAGCTGCTGCACCGCCCGCAACGACCTGATCAGATGGGCACAGCACCGCTGCCCCCCGGCGCGGGTGGGGTCGTACTGGTGCCAGCCGGCGTAGTCGTCGCGGGTCAGGTAGCCGGTGAACCCGTCGAGCACCCCGGTGGCGTCGATGGCCTCCGACGAGCGTGAACGGATCGCCGCGTACCAGACCAGCCCGGGTGTCGGCGTGCGCACGACCAGCAGGTGCGGGGTGCCCGACAGGACCGTGCCCGTGACCTCGTCCAGGTCCCTGCGTAGCACGTTGACCGGGGACTCGTCGCCGCACAGCACCGGCTCGGCGCGCAGCGCCGCCTTTATCGCTCCGTCGAACCCGGCCGCTTCCAGGTCGTGAGCGAGTCGTGCGTTCGCGCGGGCGACGAACCCGGCCGAGACCTCCACCCCCAGCAGCGCGCCGATGACCATCGCGGCCCGTTCCACCGGCACGTCGGCCTCCGAGGCCAGCAGCACCGCCGCCGCGTGCAGCCGGGGCCCGTAGGACACCGTGCCCGCCGCCGCGTGCGCCACCCCGGGCACCCCGGCGGTGGTGACCTTCCGACAGCAGCCGCAACGACGCCGCGGCAGCACCCACTCCACCTTCTCCAGCACCGGACCGAGCAGGTCCCAGACCTGCGCCCACGTGTCGGGGAGCACCGTGGCGCCGGTCAGGTCGGCCTCGCACGACGAGCACTCCAACGGCGGGTCCGCCGGTAACGACCGGTCCGGCTCGGCCTCCCGCCGCAGCCCCGCCCCCGGATGGCCCGGCTGCCCACCGGGCTTGCGGTCCTTGGACCGGACCCGCTCCGAGGCCTGGCGCCGCGGCGCCTTCCGCTTCTCTCTGACGCCGATCGGCTCCTTCGACGGCGGGACCGACGAGTTCGTGCTGTCCATCCCGACCCGCCGCCACAACTCGGCGACCTCCAACTCCAGCTCGGTGACTTTCCGCTCTAGCTCCGCGGCCCGCCCACGCCCCTGGTCCCGCTCCGCGCGCACCGCGTCTATCTCCGCCTCATGGCGCGCCGCGGCGTCCTCCACCACCTGCCGCAACCGGCCGTTCACCACCGCGAGCTTCTCGTTACCCGCCTCAGCCTCAGCCAGACCCACCCGCGCCTGCGCCAGCCCGGCAGCCAACTCCTCGATCCGCGCCTCAGCCGCCGCCAGACACGGCTCCCACCACACGGACGGGCCAGTCACAACCCAGATCATCCGCCGCCAGCCCCGACCACCAGACACCAGCGGCGTGTCACACCAACGCAAACACCCAGCTCAGCGGACTACGATCTTGCACCCCTGAATGGACACATCCCGTTCTATCCGACCCAGGTCGCACAACCCATGCCGCAGGGTGGCATTCTCGACTTGTGGGCAACGGGGGCGACGCGGCCGGTAGTGACGACTACGAGTTCGACTTCTTCATCAGCCGCACGAAGGCGGACAGGGGCTGGGCGGAGTGGATCGCCTGGCACCTGGAGGCGACCGAACGGGAACCGGGCCGGCGGTTCCGAGTGCTGCTTCAAGACTGGGACTTCGTCCCGGGCAGGGACTGGACCGACCGTATGGAGGAAGGCATCCGACGGGCCGAACGAGTCCTGCCGGTCCTGTCCCCGGACTATCTCGGCAGCTCGCCCTTCGGTACAGCTGAATGGCGGCCGTTCTGGCGCTCCGATCCACAGGGACACCAGCGCCGGACCATTCCTGTTCGAGTTCGTGAATGCAAACCAGACGGACTGCTCGGATCAATTATCTATATCGACCTCATAGGTCTGAAGAACGAGGACGAGGCCGCGAGCCGCCTGCTATCCGGCATTCAGGCAGCCCTGGGAGGGCGTATCAAGCCGCCGGTCAAACCACCGTGGCCAGGCCATGAAATCGGCCACTTCAGGAGCATCGCGCCCCGCGCGGTGTCGACCCGGCCGGATTTTCCTGGCGCGTCATCCGACACCGACAGGATAGCCGGCGAAACAATCAGTGAATCCACCGTCACCGTGCTGCACCTGTCGGGAATGCGGTTACTCGCCCAGCCCGCAGCCGGCCGGACGCCTGCGACGCTGGTCACCTGGCTGTCCGACGACCTGCGCCGACTGGCTACCGGCGCCGACAGCGGCATCGACGTCGGCGCAGGCGGGCCACGTCCGGATCTCGTCGTCGTCACCGGCGACCTCACCGAGACGGGCACGAAACCCGAGTTCGAGCAGGCATATGACCTGCTGGCCGGGCTGGCCGACGCCCTGGGCCTCGACCACGACC
>NZ_CEVIVD010000002.1:69817-72722 GCF_982290655.1 Protofrankia sp. CiP1_Cm_nod3 | reverse complement strand
GGGACGGCTGGCTGCGGATCGGCGCCGTGCACCACAGCCCCGCCGGCGAGAATCCTGACGAGCGCCCGCCGGGGATATCCGAGGACGGCGTCCTGCGGGACACCGAAGAGCTCGACCGGATTCTTGCCCCTCACCTGAACCTGCTGCTGCACGGGCAGGACACAGACGCCCACACGCTCCCGTCGGGCCTGCCCACACTCCCGCTGCGACAGGATGACGGCCGGCTAAGCTACCAGGTGATCCGGATCAACCGGACGGGGTTCACCTGTTTCGCGCCCGCTCACAGCCCTGCCGGCCGGCGGCAACCGGCCCACACGTCCCACGACCTCACCTCGGCGCACGCCGTCTTTCCCCCGCCAGCCCGAAGCGACCCCAACGGTTGCAACAAGCGACGGCCCCGACCGCCTGACCCCGACGAGACACCCCTGCCACCGCCGTGGCCCCGTGACCGTCCTCGGGACCTGCTGGACGACGCCGCCGAAGTGGCCAGGCTGCGCTACCCGGCCGCGACGGTCGAGCGGGTGGAGGCCGCCGGGGAACGAGCCGCCCACCTGCGGGTCTGGCGCGCCGAGGGGCAGGTGGTGGAGCAGCGTGTGATCGGCCTGCTCGACGGCAACGCCGATGCCGACGCGCTGGCGGAGTTCGTCCGGACGATCCACCGGCCCTACCTTGCCACGAGCCCGACGCTGTTCTGCGACCTGGTCTACTGCGGGGACGAGCAGGCCGGCCCCGACCTGGTCGCACGGGCCGTACGGGACGGCGTGCGGCTGCTGAGCATGCCGGAATACCAGGGCGTGCTGGACCTGCGCGGCTACCTCAACCGGCAGACCCGCCGGCTGGAATCCGACCAGATCTACCCCCCGGAGCTGTACGTACCCCAACGCGCCACCCGCCTGGACGGACGGGACCGGCCGTCGTCACAGGACGCGCTCGCGGACGTGACCGGCTGGCTGACCACCGACCAGTCCCGGTTCGTCCTGATCCTCGGCGACTTCGGCCGGGGCAAGACCTTCCTGCTGCGCGAACTGGCCCGGCGGCTGCCCACCGACCGGCGGTACGTGACCCCGATGCTGATCGAGCTACGCGGGCTGGAGAAGTCGCACGACCTGGACACGCTGGTGGCGGCCCATCTGGCGAACAGCGAGCAGACCCGGTTCGACCTCGCGGCGTTCCGCTACATGCTGGACGCGGGCCGGGTCATCCTGCTCTTCGACGGGTTCGACGAACTGGCCCTGCGGGTGACCTACGACCGCGCGGCCGAGCATCTCGGCACGCTGCTGGCGGCCGTCCGCGGCCAGGCGAAGATCGTGCTGACCAGCCGCACCCAGTACTTCCTCACCGACGACCAGGTGTTCAAGGCCCTCGCCCAACGGGTCGACCTGATCCCGGGCCGGCGCATCGTCCGGATCGAGGACTTCACCGACACCCAGATCGAAAGCTTCCTGGTCCAGCGATACATTCGGGACCTGAGGGTGCGCACGACCGGCCCGACACCCGGCTCGGCGCCCGACCTGGCACACCACCGGGCCCAGGCCAGGCAGCGGGCCGACGAACGGATGACGCTGATCCGCGGCATCCGTGACCTGCCAGGGCTCTCGCGCAATCCCCGGATGCTGTCCTTCATCACGGCCCTGGAGGACAAGCGGCTGCGGCAGGCTCGCGGCGGCGACGGGACGATCCACCCGGCCAACCTGTACCGGGAGCTGGTCGACACCTGGCTCGACCACGAGGAGCGGCGCGCCCACCCGGGTGGAGCGTCACCCTCGCTGTCCAAGGCCGACCGGCTGGACGCGGCCACCCGCCTGGCCCTGACCCTCTGGGGCAGCACCGAACGTCACATCGGTGTGGAGGAGCTGTCGGCCACCGCCGCCGCGGTGCTCGCGAGCATGAGCAACCCGGCGGAACTCACCGGTGACGAGCTGACCCAGATGATCGGCTCAGGCACCCTGCTCGTGCGGGACGCCGACGGCCGGTTCTCGTTCATCCACTCCTCGGTGATGGAGTACCTGGTCGCCGCCGAGGCCGCCCGCCAGTTCGCCGCGGGCAGCGCGCGGGAGCTGCTGGGGGCTGGGAAGATGACGGAGCTGATGGCCGACTTCTTCGTGAACCTCATCGGACGCGACCAGGCCAGCAGATGGGCCCAGAACACGATCGACGACCCGCACGCCGCCACTGCTGCGAAGGCGAACGCGCTGCTCGTGGCCCGCCGGCTGGGCATACGACTGCGTATCAGAGCAAAACTCGCCGGTGCCGACCTCGCCGGCCAGGACCTGTCCAATCGGTCGGACCTGCGGGAAGCCGACCTGCGCCGGGCGAACCTGACCGACACCCGGATCGCCCACACCGACCTGACCGGCGCCGACCTGCGCGAGGCGAACCTGACCGGCGCCACCATCGAGAACGCCACCCTCACCCATGCGGACCTCTCCGGAGCGCGGCTGTCCAGCACGAAAGTCCGTAACTCCCGCCTCGACGACGCCCTGCTCCGCGGAACACAACTCGACCACACCCGAATCGATCAGGCCAACCTATGCAGCGCCGACCTCACCGACGCGGACCTGTCCCACGCACGACTGACCGAGGTCAACCTCACCGACGCGGTCATAACGGGCAGCCGTTGGCACCGCACGGCCGTCCTCGGAGGACAGACCACACACCTCGGCAGCATGTCCGAACTGGCTGACGCCGCGGTAGCCGGCCGTGACCGCGCCCAACTGACCCCGCTTCCCAGGACCTCGCCCAGAAACAGGGCGGACGCGACAGCGGTGGCTTTCTCTCCGGACGGCACGCTCCTGGCGACCGGGACGCAGGATGGACCGGTCAGCCTGTGGGATGTCCGCACCGGCCGCCGACAGCGCATTCTCGCCGACCATACCCAGTTGGTGTCGTCGGTGGCATTCTCTCC
>NZ_CEVIVD010000002.1:68523-69281 GCF_982290655.1 Protofrankia sp. CiP1_Cm_nod3 | reverse complement strand
CCACCACCGGCAAGCCCCTGCACACCCTCCAAGGGCACACCAGGACAGTATGGTCCGTGCGGTTCTCCCCAGACGGAGCCGTCATCGCCTCCGGATCGAACGACGGCACGGTACGCCTGTGGAACGCTGCCACCGGGCACCTCCGACACGCCATCCCCAGCTCCCGCACGAGCTCGGTACGGTCGGTGGCGTTCTCCCCGGACGGAGCCACCATCGCCGCCGCGGCCGGTGACCGCGCAGTGCAGCTGTGGGATACCACAACTGGCGAACACCTGCGCACCCTCAGAGGGCACGCGGACACAGTGTGGTCGGTTCGATTCTCCCCGGACGGATCCATCATCGCCTCCGGATCGAACGACGGCACGGTACGCCTGTGGGACGCTGCCACCGGCGCCCTGATCGCCACGCTGCTCGGGCCCACCAAAGACACGTGGGCCGTGTTCCTGCCAGACGGCTCTTACAAACTCGCTGGCACAGCGGGTGACTCGTTTCAGTGGAAGATCAAAAATGTCCGCTTCGGCATAGGCGAGCTTGATCCGTACGATCCGACCATCCGCCGGCTGCCCGAGGACGCGCCGTTGCCGATGCCCGCGGGCTGGCACCCCGTCGCTCCCAAGGCCGCCCCACCGGCCCGCCTTCCCCCGCGGCCGCCGTCCGAGCCACCATCGCAGGGCCTGTTCCGCCGCCGCTGACCGGCAACAGAAGAACATCTGCATGACACGACGACGGTTCCCACTCGCGACCATGGCCGGCGTCCG
>NZ_CEVIVD010000002.1:62944-68103 GCF_982290655.1 Protofrankia sp. CiP1_Cm_nod3 | reverse complement strand
CCGAGGGTAGGTGAAAACCGCTGTCGGGACGACGTTTTCTACCTACAGAGGCGGAAGCCGTAGGTGGAAAACGTTGCTATGACCACGGATTTGACCTACGGCTCGCCTCCGCGTCCGGTCATGCGGGCGGGACGGTGGGGCGTTCGATCGGCGCGCCGTCGCCGGGGAAGGGGCCCTGGAGCCGCCGGGCGAGGTCGGGGTCGCTCCAGACCTCCGCGGTGGAGCGCCACTGGGCGAGCGCCCGGGCGAACGGCAGCAGCGTGCCCGTCTCCGCGCCAGCGGCGAGATGCCCTAGAAGATCATCGACGCACCGGCGACGCTCGGCTGCCGGCAGCCAGTGCGGCCAGGCAGGCTCCTCGGCGACCCGTTCCTCCACGAGGGCGCGCTCCTCGTGGGCGAGCGTGCGGAACATATGCGCAATTACCCCGTTCCTGTGCCCCGGCCCTGCTGGCCTCTCGTGGCTGGCGTCAAAAAGTACTCTCGGGCTGGGTGTCGCGGAAGCAGGCCACGTAGTCGCGCCAGACGAGTTTTGCCGCGAGGACGTCCTCGAAGGTGTACTGCTCGGTCGGGGTGTGCCAGTCCAGGTCGGTGGCGACGAACTGGAGCAGCGCGCCGAAGGTGAGCTTCGGGCGGATGTACGTCTGGCTCCACGCCGAGGAGGAGATGTCGAGGCCCGCCGTGGCGTAGCCACGGGCGCGCAGGCGGGTGTCGGTGTCGGTGACGTCGTCGACGATGAACGTCACGTGGTGCAGCCCGGGCCCCTTGCGCCGCAGGTTCTCGGCGAGGACGGAGTCCGCTCTGAGCGGCTGCATGATTTCGATCTTGAAACCGGGGAAACCGATGTGCGTCAGACGGATGCCCGTCTCGTCGCTGTCACCGCCCTTGATGAACACGCCACCGAGCGTGTCCAGCAACAGAGGTGCCGCCTCTGCCATGTCCGGCAGGGCGATCGCCACGTGGTCGATCCGCCTGCCCCCCACAGCGCCACCGGAGGACGTGTCCACGCTCATTTTCGAACAGGCCAAACAACCATTTGTTGAAAATCTCGCGACGCCGATCCCGAGGTCAAGTTCGTCGCCTCCGGGACCCGCGGCCTTTCGGCGCCGCGACCGTGGCCGGCCGCGCGGCCGCTGCCGGACACGCGGCCGTGGCCGGTCAGAAGCCGAGTTTGCGGAGCTGGCGGGGGTCGCGCTGCCAGTCCTTGGCGACCTTGACGTGCAGGTCCAGGTAGACGGGGGTGCCGAGCAGGGCTTCGATCTGGGTGCGGGCGCGCGTGCCGACGTCCTTGAGGCGGGCACCCTTCGCGCCGATGACGATCGCCTTCTGGCTCGGCCGCTCGACGTAGACGTTCACGTGGACGTCGAGCAGCGGCCGGTCCGCCGGGCGGTCCTCGCGGGGGATCATCTCCTCGACGACGACGGCGAGCGAGTGCGGCAGCTCGTCGCGCACCCCCTCCAGGGCGGCCTCGCGGACGAGTTCGGCGACCATCACCTGCTCGGGCTCGTCGGTCAGCTCGCCGTCGGGGTACAGCGGCGGGCCGGGCGGCAGGCGGCTGACCAGCACGTCCGCGAGCAGTCCCACCTGGAACGACGACACCGCGCTGACCGGCACCACATCGACGAAGTCCGCCAGCGCGCAGACCGCGAGCAGCTGCGCGCCGAGCGCGTCCCGGTCGGACACCAGGTCACTCTTGGTGACGACCGCGACCAGTGGTGTCCGCTTGGGCAGCCGGGCGAGCTCCCCGGCGATGAACCGGTCGCCCGGGCCCACCGCCTCGTTCGCGGGGACGCAGAAGGCGACCACGTCCACCTCGGAGAAGGTCGCGCGGACCACGTCGTTGAGCCGCTGGCCGAGCAGGGTCCGCGGCCGGTGCAGGCCGGGGGTGTCGACCAGGACGAGCTGGGCGTCGTCGCGGTGCACGATGCCGCGCACAGCATGCCGGGTCGTCTGCGGACGGCCGCTGGTGATGGCGACCTTCGAGCCGACGAGCGCGTTGGTCAGCGTCGACTTGCCCGCGTTGGGCCGTCCGACAAAACAGGCGAACCCGGACCGGAACGGTGCTCCGGCCTCCGCCGAGGCGGCCACTAGGTGGTCACCCGGCCCCGGGCCACCCCGTCGGAGCCGGCGAGGAACACCGGCACGCCGGTGCCGAACTCGCCCAGCACCAGCAGGTCGTCGACCTTCGGCGCACCCGGCACGCCCGAGCCCGGGGCGTCCGGCGCGCCCGGACCCGGCAGGCCGGCCGCGTTCGCCGCACCCGCGGCGTCGGCCGCACCCGCGGCACCCGCGGCGTCGGCCGCACCCGCGGCGTCCGGCCCGGACCCCGACAGTGGCCCGGCGAGACGGTCGGAGACGATCGCCGCCGCCTCGAAGCGGCGTGCCCCGCTGGATGCCGCCGCGGCGACGGCGGCGACGAGCGCGGAGACGGTCAGCCGCTCCCGCGCGTTCTCCACGGTCGCCGCCACGTAGGTCCGCCCGTCGGTGTCGCGGACGGCCGCGCCCTCGGCGGCCGCGGTACCGCCCCGGGGGACGTAGGCGCGCAGCCTCGCCGACCGGGCGAGGATCACGAGCTTGGCGTCCTCGGCCGACAGTGAGCCGTGATCGATCCGGGTGGCGGCCAGGCTGCCGCCGGGGACGGCGTCCCCGCCGGGCGCGTCCGGTCCGCCGCCGGCCCCGCGGTTGTCAGCACCGCCGTCGGCCCGTGTGCTAGCGGCCCGCGCGTTGTCGACCCGCGCGTTGTCGGCCCGCGCGTTGTCGGCCCGCGCGTTGTCGGCCCGCGTGCTGTCGACCCGCGTGCTGTCGACCCGCGTGCTGTCGACCCGCGTGCTGTCGGCCTGCGCCTCCAGGTCCAGCTCTGACACGCCGCCTGCCCCTGCCTTGTCGAAGATCATGTGCGCGCCCCGGAAGCGGCACGGCGCGTGACAGGGCCGGTGGCACCCGCCTCACCGCCCTGCCTCCGCCCACCGTCGCCGCCGACAGCACCCACGGTATCTATATCATTACCAAAAGCATTGCTCGTACCGCTCGTACCGTCCGTACGATTCTTACCGGTCCGGCCGTCACCGCCCTGCTCCCTGCCCGCCCGGCGACTGCCCGCGTACGCTGCCTCACCCTCGAAGCCCCCGGGGCCCCCGGCCGCCCTGGTGCTTCCGGGCCCGTCGCCCCGGGATGTGCCGCCGCCGGCCGCGTCACGCGTGGGCGTGGACGCGGACCCACCGGCGGTGGCGTTCCCGGCCTGCCCGGACGACCGCCGCACCACCACGGTACCGATCTGGTTGCGCCGGCCGGCGGCGCTCTCGGCGGTGAGCGTGACCACGCCGACGGTCGCCGTCGCCCCGGGCAGCGGCACCCGGCCCAGCGCGTTCGCCAGCAGCCCGCCGACGGTCTCCACGTCGTCGGAGCCGGGCAGCTCGTCCGTGCCGAAGAGCTCGCGCAGATCGTCCACGCCGAGCCGGGCGGTCACCCGGGCGGTGTCGTCGTCGATCCACTCCACCGGGACGATCTCGGCGTCGTACTCGTCGGTGATCTCACCGACGATCTCCTCGAGGATGTCCTCGATGGTGACCAGCCCGGCGGTCCCGCCGTACTCGTCGATGACGATCGCCATGTGGGTCCGGGACGCCTGCATCTCGCGCAGCAGGACGTCGGCGTGCTTGCTCTCGGGCACCAGTGCGGGTGGCCGCATGACGTCGGCGACGGGCCGGGTGTCCCAGCCCTCGCGCTCCCGGCCGACCATGTCCTTGAGGAAGGCGATCCCGACGACGTCGTCCACGCTCTCCCCGATCACGGGGATGCGGGAGAAGCCGCTGCGCAGCGCCAGCGAGATCGCCTGGGCGACGGTCTTCACCGACTCGATGTAGACCATGTCGGGCCGGGGGACCATGACCTCGCGCACCAGGGTGTCCCCGAGCTCGAAGACGGAGGCGATCATGTCGCGCTCGCCGCGCTCGATGACGGAGTTCTCCTCGGCGAGGTCGACGAGGTCGCGCAGCTCCGCCTCGGTGGCGAACGGGCCGTCGCGGTAGCCGGGGCCGGGGGTGACGGCGTTGCCGAAGGCGATCAGCAGCCGTGGCAGCGGCCCGAACATCCGGCCGAGCCAGCTGGTCAGCCCGGCGGTCGCGAGCGCGATCACCGGGGCGTGCTGGCGGCCCAGCGTCCGGAACACGACCCCGACGAAGATGTAGGCGAACAGGGTCCCGACCAGCGCGCCGAAACCGACCGCGATGAACCCGGCACCATAGGTATGCACCGCGATGACGGTCACGCACGCGGCGGCGACCATCTCCCCGACGATCCGCAGCAACAGCAGCAGCGCCAGGTACCGCCCCGGGTCGGCGACGATCGTGGCCAGGCTCGCGGCCCGGGGGCGCCCCGCGCGCACGAACCCCTCGACCGCGACCCGGGAGACCCTGGTCAGCGCGGCGTCGATGCACCCGATCCCGGCCGCGAACAGCGTGGCCAGCACCGCGAGCAGCAGCAGTGGAACATCACCGTAGCCCATTGGTCCGCCCTGTCAGCTCCCCCCACAGGCTCAGTGCGCGGCGCTCCGCTGGCCCGTCCGCTGCGTGGCGCTTCCCAGGCACGCTCAGCGCGTACCGGCGGCGCGGGCGGCGGCCCAGGCGGCCAGCAGGTGGGACTGCTTCGCCCACATCTCCCGCTCCTCGTCCGGCTCGGCATGGTCGTAACCGAGCAGGTGCAGGATGCCGTGCGTGCACAGCAGGTGCATCTCGTGCTCGGTCGAGTGCCCCGCCTTGGCCGCCTGCTTACGGGCGACCTCCGGGCACAGGACGACGTCACCGAGCAGCAGGGTCGGGTCGTCCTCGCCCGAATCCGGCGCGGACGGGTCGAACGCGTCGTCCTGGGGGAAGGCCAGCACGTCGGTCGGGCCCTCCTCACCCATGTAGCGGACGTGGAGCTCCTCCATGGCGACCTGCTCCACCAGCATGACCGACAGCTCCGCCAGCGGGTTGACCCTCATCGTGTCCAGCACGAACCGGGCGAGCGCGGTAAGGGTGACCTCGTCGGTCTCGACACCCGACTCGTTCGCCACGAACACGGCCATCAGTGATCCATCCTCATCCGGCGCCGCCGTCCGCGGCCCATCGTCGTCGGCAGGCCCATCATCGTCGGCATGCGCTCCGGTCCGCGAGCCGGCGGGC
>NZ_CEVIVD010000002.1:52870-62858 GCF_982290655.1 Protofrankia sp. CiP1_Cm_nod3 | reverse complement strand
GCCGCGTCCCACCGGGCGTAGGCGTCGACGATCTCGCTGACCAGCCGGTGGCGCACCACGTCCGTGCTGGTCAGGAGCGCGAAGTGGACGTCGTCGAGCCCGTCGAGGATCTCCCGGACCACCCGCAGGCCACTGCGGGTGCCACTGGGCAGGTCCACCTGCGTGACATCCCCGGTCACAACGATCTTGGAGCCGAAGCCGAGACGGGTGAGGAACATCTTCATCTGCTCGACGGAGGTGTTCTGCGCCTCGTCCAGGATGATGAACGCGTCGTTGAGGGTCCGCCCGCGCATGTACGCCAGCGGCGCGACCTCGATGGTGCCGCTCTGGATCAGCCGCGGGATCGAGTCCGGGTCGACCATGTCGTGCAGGGCGTCGTACAGCGGGCGCAGGTACGGGTCGATCTTGTCGTAGAGGGTGCCGGGCAGGAAGCCGAGCCGCTCCCCCGCCTCGACCGCCGGGCGGGTCAGAATGATCCGGTTGACCTGCTTGGACTGCAGCGCCTGCACGGCCTTGGCCATGGCCAGGTACGTCTTGCCGGTACCGGCCGGGCCGATGCCGAACACGATGGTGTGGGCGTCGATCGCGTCCACATAACGCTTCTGGTTGAGCGTCTTCGGCCGGATCGTCCGGCCCCGGCTGGAGAGGATGTTGAGGGTGAGCACCTCGGCCGGGCGTTCCTCGCTGCCGCTGCGCAGCATCGACAGCGAGTGGTCCACGTGGGCGGGGGTGAGCTCGGCCCCGGACTCCAGCACGGCGATCAGCTCGGCGAAGAGCCTGGCCGCCAGCGCGTTCTCCTCCGGCGGGCCGGTGATGGTGATCTCATTGCCCCGGACGTGGACGTCGGACGATAACGCCTGTTCGACGACACGCAACAGCTCGTCCTGGTGGCCGAGCAGGCTCACCATGCTGTGCGCACCGGGGACGACGATGCGCGTGACGGTCCGCTGGTCGGACTGGGAGGTGGAATCGGTCATGGGTTGCGGCCGGCGCCGGCCACGGGACCTCTCGAACGACATGAGTCAGTACGGTCCTTCAGTGTAGCGATCCTCAGGCCGGTCGGACCTCCCGGGCCGGCTGCCGGGCCGGTCGTCGCACTGGCCGTACCAGCACAACAGCCGGCACGACAGGCACAACGAAGGCCGGCGGGACACCGGCCGCGGGCACACCGGGTACATGATCTAACGCTCCCATCGGGACGTGTGGGAGAGGACGACCGCGGCGGCGACCACGCCGGCGGTCGACGTCCGCAGCACGGTGGGACCGAGCCGGGACGGCCGCCCCCCGGCCGCGGCGAACACCTCCAGTTCGACGTCGGTGAGCCCGCCTTCCGGGCCCACCACCACGACGATCTCCGCCGCCCGGGCACCCGCCGGTCCGCCGGGCGACGCGGCCGCCGCCCGGGCACTGGCCGGCCCGGCGATGGCCGCCGTGGCCGTCATGGCGGCCGTGGCCACTGCCGGGGTGACCGCTGCCGCGCCAGCCACTGCCGTGCTGGTCACTGCCGTGCTGGTCACTGCCGTGCTGGTCGTCGTCGCCGCGGCGAGTATCCGGGCCAGCGGTTCGGCGGCCTCCTCGTGCAGGACCACGGCGAGTTCGGCCGCGGCGAGCCGGGCGGCGGCGGCGCCGGTGTCGGCGAGCGCGGCGACCCGCGGCCAGAACACCCGCCGCGACTGCTTCGCCGCCTCGCGGGCCGTCGCCGACCAGCGCTCGTGAGCGCGGGCGCCCCGCTCCCCCGCCCAGCGCACGACCGAGCGGGAGGCCGCCCAGGGGACGATCTCGTCGACCCCCACCTCGGTCATGAGCTCGACCGCGAGCTCACCGCGGTCGCCCTTGGCCAGCGCCTGGAGCACCACGAGCCGGGGCAGCCGCGCCGGGTGCACGACCCGGCGCCCCACCGCGCAGTCGAGCTCGTCCCGCCGGCAGCGCACGACCGTACACTCGGCGACAACGCCACTCCCGTCGGTGACATCCAGCCGTTCGCCGGGACGCAGCCGCCGTACCGTCGCCGCATGCCTGCCCTCGGCGCCGGCCAACGTCAGCTCGGCGGTGTCCGGCACCGGTACCTGGTGGAACAGGGGTGCGGTCAGCGGTCAGGCCGCCCTTCGGGGGTCACCGACGGTCACGCTTACCGGGTGCCACGGGAGCCGCGCAGCCGGGAGAAGAAGCCCTGGCCGTCGGCGGAGCCGTTGCCGCCGGAGATGACCGCCGGCTGCTCCTCGTCCCGCAGCTTCGCCAGTTCGCGCAGCAGCCGCTCCTGCTCGGCGTCGATCCTGGTCGGGGTCTCGACCACGACGTGGATGTGCAGGTGGCCGCGTCCGACCGAACGCAGGTGCGGGATACCCCGGCCGCTCATGGTGATCACGTGGCCGGGCTGGGTGCCGGGCTTGACCGTGATGGTCTCGCTGCCGTCGAGCGTGTCCAGCGTGCAGGTGCTGCCGAGCGCGGCGGCGGTCATCGGGACGCGCAGCTCGCAGTGCAGGTCGTCGCCCTCCCGGGTGAACACCGGATGGGGGCGCTCCTGGACCTCGACGTAGAGGTCGCCGTTGGGGCCACCGCCCGGGCCGACCTCGCCCTCGCCGGACAGCCGGATGCGCATCCCGTCCTCGACCCCGGAAGGGATCTTGACGGTGAGGCTGCGCCGCTTGCGGACCCGGCCGTCGCCGCCGCACTCCCGGCACGGGTGCTCGATCACCGTCCCGGTGGCGCCGCAGCGGGTGCACGGCCTGGAGGTGACCATCTGGCCGAGGAAGGAGCGGGTGACCTGCTGGATCTCCCCGCGCCCGTGGCAGACCGGGCAGGTCACCGGATGGCTGCCCGGCGCCGCGCCGTCCCCGGAGCAGGTACCGCACACCACGGCGGTGTCCACGGTGATGTCCCGGGTCGTGCCGAAGGCGGTCTCGGAGAGGTCGAGCTCGAGACGGAGCAGGGCGTCGTTGCCCCGGCGCACCCGCGAACGCGGCCCGCGGCTGGCACCGCCACCGAAGAAGGCGTCCATGATGTCGCCGAGGCCGCCGAAGCCGGCTCCGAACGACGACCCGCCGGCTCCCCCGCCGGGCGCCAGCGGATCCCCGCCGAGATCGACGATCTGGCGCTTCTCCGGGTCGGAGAGGACCTCGTAGGCCGCGGTCACGGCCTTGAAGCGGGCCTGCGCCTCCGGGTCGGGGTTGACGTCGGGATGCAGCTCGCGGGCGAGCTTGCGGTAGGCCCGTTTGAGCTCGTCGTTCGAGGCGTCCCGGCGTACGCCGAGCACCTCGTAGTAGTCGGTGGCCATCAGTCGGCACCCAAGAGATCACCCACATACTTGGCGACGGCCTGGACGGCCGCCATGGTTCCTGGATAGTCCATCCGCCTTGGACCGACCACTCCCAGGCCACCCAACGCGGACGCCCCGCGACCGTACCCCGTCGCAACCACCGATGTGGAACGCAACGCATCCACGTTGTTTTCATGGCCAATACGGACCGTGACGGTATCGAGGTCCCGTACCTCGCCGATCAGTTTCAACAGAACGACCTGCTCCTCCAGAGCTTCCAGAAGCGGACGCAGCGTATCGGCAAAGTCGATGGCGGAACGCGTCAGGTTGGCGGTACCCGCCAGAGCGATCCGCTCCTCCGGCTTGTCGACCAGCGCCTCCATCACGACCGTGATCAGCGTGTTCAGGTGTGGACGCAGCCCCGGCCGGGCCTCGTCCGGCAGGTTGGCGACCGCCTCGGGCGCGTCCGCCAGCCGACGCCCGTTCAGCGCCGCGTTGAGCACGGTGCGCAGCTCGCTGACGGTCGGGTCGTCCACCGGCTCGGGTATCTCGACGACCCGCTGCTCGACCCGCCCGGTATCGGTGATCAGTACGAGCAGCAGGCGCACCGGCGTGATTGTCACGATCTCGATGTGCCGGACGCTGCTGCACGACAGCGACGGGTACTGCACGACCGCGACCTGGCGGGTCAGCTGGGCGAGCAGCCGGACCGACCGCCGGACCACGTCGTCGAGGTCGATCGCGCCCTCCAGGAAGCTCTGGATGGCCCGCCGCTCGGCCCGGGACAGCGGTTTGACCCCTGACAGCCGGTCGACGAAGAGGCGGTAGCCTTTGTCCGTGGGAATCCGGCCGGCGCTGGTGTGCGGCTGGGTGATGTAGCCTTCTTCCTCAAGTGCGGACATGTCATTACGGACAGTGGCAGGAGACACCCCGAGCTGGTGGCGCTCGGCCAGCAGCTTGGAGCCCACGGGTTCGTTGCTGAGCACGAACTCCTCGACGATGGCGCGAAGTACGTCCAACCGCCGTTCCTCCAGCACGCCGTATCACCCCTTTGCCACGCTGAAGCCGCCGGGCGAGGTCAGCGACGACCACACGAAGCCGCCGAGGCCGGAAACCCGCTGGCGGGACGCTCTGGCACTCGATTGCCGCGAGTGCCAATTGTAGCTGTCCTGGCGACCAGGCGAGACGGACAAATGTGTCACCGCCACCGGGAACCCCACGCGTGTTTCCGGTGACGGCTGCGGCCGGTCGCGGCTAGTCCGGCAGCAGAGCGTGGATGACGGTGTCGGCGAGCAGCCTGCCGCGCAGGGTCAGCAGGACGCGTCCCGCCGCCAGCGCCGGGGGATCCACCAGCCCGTCCGCGGCGAGCCGGGCGGCCTGGGAGCGCCCCGGGGGAGTGAGCTCCCCGACGGCGAGGCCCTCGGCCAGGCGCACCTCGAGCATGACCCGCTCCATGCGCGCGGCGGCGTCGTCCAGCTCCTCGTGGGCCGCCGCGGGACTCGTGCCCGCGGCGAGTCGCGCGCTGTAGGAGGCCGGATGGCGCACGTTCCACCAGCGGACGCCCCCGACGTGGCTGTGCGCCCCCGGCCCGAAGCCCCACCAGTCCGCGCCCCGCCAGTAGCCGAGGTTGTGCCGGCTGCGGGCGGCGGGCCCGCGCGCCCAGTTGCTGATCTCGTACCAGCCCAGGCCGGCCGCGGTCAGGGCCTCCTCGGCCTGCCGGTAGCGGTCCGCCATGAGATCGTCGTCGGGCGGGAGCAGCTCGCCGCGCCGGATCCGCCGGGCCAGCCGGGTGCCGTCCTCGACGGTCAGCGCGTACGCGCTGACATGGTCGGGCTCGAGCGCGACCACCGCGTCCAGGCTCTCCTGCCAGTCCCGGGCGGACTCACCGGGGGTGCCGTAGATCAGGTCGAGGTTGATGTGGGCGAAGCCGGCCTTGCGCGCCCAGCCGACCACGTCCGGGACGCGCCCGGGGGTGTGCCGGCGGTCGAGCGCGGCGAGCACGTGTGGGCGGGCGCTCTGCATCCCGAACGAGATCCGCGTGTACCCGGCGGCGGCCAGCCGCTCCAGCGCGGCGGCATCCACCGACTCGGGGTTCGCCTCCGTGGTCACCTCGGCGCCGGCGGCGAGACCGAACTCCGTGTCGATCATCCGGAGCAGCAGCGCGAGGTCCTCGGCGGGCAGCAGGGTCGGCGTCCCGCCGCCGACGAAGACCGTCGACACCGCGACGTCGGCCGGGCCGAGAACGGCCCGGGCCAGGCGGAACTCGGCCGCCAGCGTCGCCACGAACGTGGCGATCGCGGCCCCCGGCCCGAGCTCGGTCGCGGTGTAGGTGTTGAAGTCGCAGTAGCCGCAGCGGGCCGCACAGTACGGGACGTGCACGTAGACCCCGAACGGGCGGCTGCCGAGGGTGTCCGTGGCCCGCGCCGGGAGCACACCGTCCCAGCTCTGGAGGCCGCCCCCGGCGGCTGGGGAGCCCGTGCCCCGCGGGCCCGGCGGGCCTCCCGGGTGTGCCGGGTGTGCCGGGCGGCCCGGCTCGCCGGGGCCGGCTGCGCCGGGCTGACCGAGGGCCGGGCCGGCCGTCGAGATGTGCGGCATGACCATAGTGTGCCCGACTCACGACACCGTGCCCGCCTCCAACACGTGCCCGCCTCCAGCGCCCGCCTGCCGTTCGACGGCCGTACGGCCCGCTCACGGGGCGCCCCGGGCCGCGCGGCCCGTGAGCGGGGCGCCCCGGGCCGCAGCCACTCCATGATCTTTATATTATGATCTTTATATTCAGTTATCGGATCTGTCGGATTTAACCGCCCAATACGGCCGCCGAATACGCCCGGAACCCCACCGCGGCCACGGCCGGTGGCGACGTTGACCTGACATTGATAATCGACTGGTCAATATAGGTGAAGCGTCGTGAGCTCGTGGTCCCGCGTCCGGAAAAATAAATCGCATGAATGACGACGCCGTGCGCGGTGTCCTCGACAACATCGAGGATCTTCTTCCCCCTCACGCGACGGAGTACCGATCCGGCACCCTGGCCGGATCGGCCGGCCCCGCCAGCCATGACGAACCCGCCACCGAACCCATCCGACTGCCCCCTTCGTCCGCACGAACCCCCTGAGCAGCCCGGACAGGCAACACGGACAGCTCAGGAAGCCCGGGCCTCCCGGACCGGCCCGCCTGGCCGCCGGCTCCGGGAGGAATCCCGCGAGGCCGGGGGGAGCACGGCCGCACCGGCGCCCGGAGGGCGGCCGGAGTCACCGCCCAGCCACGGACGGCAGACTTATTTCCCGTTCTTGGACACGTCCGTGGACAGCGCCGCGATGAATGCCTCCTGCGGGACCTCGACGCGGCCGATGGTCTTCATCTTCTTCTTTCCTTCCTTCTGCCGCTCCAGCAGCTTGCGCTTGCGGGTGATGTCACCGCCGTAGCACTTGGCCAGGACGTCCTTGCGGATGGCGCGGATGTTCTCCCGGGCGATGATCCGGCTGCCGATCGCGGCCTGGATCGGTACCTCGAACTGCTGACGCGGGATCAGCTCCCGCAGCCGGGAGGTCATCGCGACCCCGTAGCCGTACGCCTTGTCCTTGTGGACGATCGCGGAGAACGCGTCGACAGCCTCCCCCTGCAGCAGGATGTCGACCTTGACCAGGTCGGCCACCTGCTCGCCGGCCGGCTCGTAGTCGAGGCTGGCGTACCCCCGGGTCTTCGACTTCAGCGCGTCGAAGAAGTCAAAGATGATCTCCCCGAGCGGGAGCCGGTACTTCAGCTCGACCCGGTCGGTCGACAGGTAGTCCATCCCGCCCAGCGTGCCGCGCCGGCCCTGGCAGAGCTCCATGACCTGGCCGACGAAGTCGGACGGCAGCAGCACCATGGCGTCCACGACGGGCTCGTGGACCTCGAAGATCTTGCCCGCCGGCCAGTCGCTCGGGTTGGTGACAATCGTCTCGCCGCCGTCCTCCATGACCACCCGGTAGACCACGTTCGGCGCGGTGGAGATAAGCGTGAGGTTGAACTCCCGTTCCAGGCGCTCCCGGACGATCTCCAGGTGGAGCAGCCCGAGGAAGCCGCAGCGGAACCCGAAGCCCAGCGCCGCGGACGTCTCGGGCTCGTAGGTCAGCGCGGCGTCGTTGAGCTGCAGCTTGTCCAGGGCCTCCCGCAGGGCCGGATACTCACTGCCGTCGATCGGGTACAGGCCGCTGTAGACCATCGGGCGCGGGTCACGGTAACCGGCCAGCGGCGCCTGGGCCGGACGGGCCGCCGAGGTCACGGTGTCGCCGACCCGGGCCTGCCGGACGTCCTTGACCCCCGGGATGAGGTAGCCGACCTCCCCGGCGGACAGCCCCTCCCGCGGGATCGCCTCCGGCGAGATCACCCCGACCTCGAGGGTCTCGTGGCTCGCCCGCGTCGACATCATCAGGCAGCGGTCCCGGGCGGTCAGCCGGCCGTCGACCACCCGCACATACGTGATCACACCCCGGTAGGTGTCGTAGACGCTGTCGAAGATCATGGCCCGCGCGGGGGCGTCCGGGTCACCCATGGGCGCGGGGACCCGCCGGACGATCTCGTTGAGCAGCTCGGGCACGCCCTGGCCGGTCTTGCCCGACACCAGCAGCACGTCGGCGGGGTCGCAGCCGATGATCTGCGCCAGCTCGGCGGCGTACTTCGCCGGCTGCGCGGCCGGCAGGTCGATCTTGTTGAGGACCGGGATGATCTGCAGGTCGTTCTCGAGCGCCAGATAGAGATTGGCCAACGTCTGCGCCTCGATACCCTGCGCCGCGTCGACGAGCAGCACCGCGCCCTCACAGGCCGCGAGCGACCGGCTCACCTCATAGGTAAAGTCGACATGGCCAGGAGTGTCGATCAGATGCAGGACGTAGTCGCGGCCGTCGTCGGCCTGCCACGGCAGCCGGACGCTCTGCGCCTTGATCGTTATGCCACGCTCACGCTCGATGTCCATCTTGTCCAGGTACTGGGCACGCATGTTACGGGCCTCGACGACACCGGTGACACCAAGCATCCGGTCGGCGAGCGTCGACTTGCCGTGGTCGATGTGAGCGATGATGCAGAAGTTGCGGATCGACGCCTGGTCGACCGATGCCTGGTTGATACGACGGGGGTCGGAGGCTGGGGGCACGCGGAGTCTTCTCGTTTCGTCGGGATGGACTGTGTCATCGTGCCAGGCCCTGACACGCAAGGCTCGGCATACCAGGAGGCTCGGCATACCAGGAGGCTCGGCGCAGCAGGCACCGGCGCACCAGGGCTCGGCACGGGCCCGACGCGAGCCTGGCCCGAGCCTGGCGCGAACCCTGGCTAGCACATCAGACTCACCGCGTCGGACGCCGATGGCCACAGCTGACGGCCATCCCAGCGCCCACCGGACCGGCGCCCACCAGCCGCGACGGCCACCGGACGCAACGGTCGGGCGGCGCGGCCGGGCGCCGCGGCCCGCCCGGCCGGCGGGCACCGCCGGCACGCCCTCCGACACCGTTCGCGGGTAAGTTGGTAAGGTTACCGATGTTTCCCGGGCCCTACGGCTTCCCCGGTACCATCCGTGTACCGGCCGGTTGCCGTCGGGCCAGTCACGAACAGGCCGGTCCTGGTCCGACGCCGGGGCTCGACCGCCGTTCACACCGAATTTCATACCGACCCGACTTTCCTGCCAATTCGACGACCAGGGGTTCTTTCGCGTGGCCAACATCAAGTCGCAGATCAAGCGCAACCTCACCAACGAGAAGCGACGGCTGCGCAACAAGGCCGTGAAGTCCGAGCTGAAGACGCTCATCCGCCGCTTCCGGGAAGCCGTGGAGGCCGGCGATCAGGAGCGTGCCGGCCAGGAGCTGCGCGTCGCGTCGCGCAAGCTGGACAAGGCCGTCAGCAAGGGCGTCATTCACTCGAACCAGGCCGCCAACAAGAAGTCGGCGCTGGCCACCCGGTACGCCTCGCTGACCAAGGCCTGACGCCCGCGCGTCCGCTCGTACGCCGTCCACCTGCCGTTTTCCCGACCCGGGTCCGGCTGCTCCCCGGGCGGCGGACGGCGGCGCCCGCCTGTGGGACGTCCGTCCGCCCGACGTCCCACAGGTTTCGTCAGCGTCCCGACGACAGCCCGGGAGCTTGCGCATCGGCGTCGGCACAGAACACATCTGACGAGTCCATATCCGGTGAGTGCTGGAATGCGCGCTTTCAGTTTCAGTATGGCGACGTTTCGGGCGTCGGTGGCTCGTTCTCCGCGGGACGGATCCGCGCGTCGTCCACGGCCAGCATCTTCTTGATCGCGTTGTTGTAGGCCACCATGGTGATCGCCGTCAGCGGTAGCGCCACGATCACCCACGCGCTCGCCAGGTCGGCCAGGGCGATCAGGACGCCGAGCAGGACGCTGCCGGCCAGGATTCTGCCGGTGGAGAAGAACCCGTCCGCTTGTCCGACCGCGCCGCTGGTGGCTGAAGGCGACCCTGGTCCCGGCGTCGGTGTGCTTCCCCGCTCCGGGCCGGCCTGGTGCCCAGCGGCGTCGCGTCCCGGGCCGCGCTGACCGGGATCATCCTGGTACGGCCCGTCCCGGCCCAGGCTGCCCTGTGCCGGTGCGTCCGCGCCCCGGCCGCCCGCGTCCGCTCTCTCCTCGCCCCGGTCGTCCCTGACCGGGCTGGTTTCATCCAGGCCACCCTCTTCCAGGCCGGCTCCGCCCGGGCCGGCTCCGCCCGGGCCGCACCCTTCCGGGCCGCACCCTTCCAGGCCGCACCC
>NZ_CEVIVD010000002.1:48702-52561 GCF_982290655.1 Protofrankia sp. CiP1_Cm_nod3 | reverse complement strand
GGCCGCCTCCGTCCGGGCCGCCTCCGTCCGGGCCGGCTCCATCCGGGCCGCCTGCGCCTGGGCGGGCGGAGTCTCCCTGGTCGGGCCGGGGTGCCCGCAACGTCACCGCCGGGCTCCCGCCGGACGGCCACGGGCCGACACGATCTGGATGACGAGTCTTTCCAGCCCGTAGACCGGGTCCACGGCACCGCCCTTGACCGCCGTGTCCGCGGCGCTGACCGCGCGCATCGCGTAGGCCAGCCCCTCGTCACTCCAGCCCCGGGCCGCCCGCTGGGAACGCTCCACCTTCCAGTCGGGCATACCGAGGCTGCGGGCCAGCTCCCAGGTGGAACCACCGCCGGCGGCCGTGACCCGGGCCAGGTCACGCAGCCCGGTGGTCATGGCGCTCACGACGAGGACGGGCGGGACACCGCCCGCGAGCGTCTGGCGCAGTACGGTCAGGGCCTCGGGCAGGTCCCCCGCGATCGCGGCGTCCGCCACCGCGAAACCGGTGGCCTCAGCCCGGCCACGACGGTATCCGGCGACCAGGGCCTCGCTGATCGTTCCACCGGAGTCCGCGATCATCTGTTCACATACCATCGCCAACTCGCGCAGATCGCTGCCGACCGCGTCCACCAGTGCTTTCGCCGCGCCCGCGCTGATCTGGCCACCGAGACGGCGGGCCTCGGCCGAGACGAAGTCGTAGCGGTCCCGCGGCCGGGTGATACGCGCCGCGGTGACGACCGTCGCGCCCGCCGTCCTCATCGCCTCCGCCAGCTTGCGGTTGCGTACGACACCGCTGTGGACGACGACAAGCACGATGTCGTCCAGCGGGCGGGCGAGGTAGGCCAGCAGCGCCTCTCGAAGATCATCTGTAAGTTCCTGCGCGCCGCGGACCACGACCACCCGCAGCCCACCGAACATCGATACGCTGGCCAGATCAACCATGTCACTCTCGGTGAACTCGCCCGGTGCCCGGTCGACGACCTCCGCCTGTGGGTCGTGGCGCCGGGCGGCGTGGACGACGTCCCGGACAGCGCGGGAGACAAGCAGCTCCTCGTCACCGGAGACCAGGACCAGCCGTGGCGGCGCGGATGTCGGCGGCACGCTGGCGAGCATGTCACAGGGACGGTATCCGGACCTCACGAGCTGGTCAGGAACATCGAGTAATGACGATCAGCCATCAACGCGTGGACCAGATTCCAGCAGCACGTGACATCAATATCACCTGTATGCCCAGAGTGATGACAGACAGTGCGATGAGGACGCGGCGCCCACGGTGCCGCCGAACGGTCGCGAACAGCACCGCTGTGGTGGCGACGAGGGCCACCGCGCCGGCCGGGCCGGCCGGCCAACCGATCTCCGCGCCGGGTACGCGCGCCGCGACGTCCGCCACCGTGATCAGCCACCCGCACGGCACACCCGCGAGGGCCGCCAGGAGCCGGGCCAGCGGGTCGTAGACGACCGCGGCCACCGTGGCGAGGACCCCGAGGATGGTCGCCGGCGCGACCGCGGCCTCGGCGAGCATGTTGGCGGGAACGGCTACCAGGCTGACCCCGCCGCCGATGGCGACGATGATCGGCGAGCAGGCGACATGTGCCGCCGCGGCGACCGCGAGCGGCTCTGCCAGCCACCTCGGCAGCCGGCCCGCCAGCGCGTCCCGCCAGCCGGGGACGAGGATCACCAGTCCGGCGGTGGCGGCAACCGACAGGGTGAAACCGACCGAACGAGCAAGATCGGGACTGCTGAGGACGAGCACCAGCACGGTGGCCGCGAGCGCGGGCATGGCCAGCCGCGGCCGTCCGCTGCCGGCCGCGACGATCCCGATCAGCCCCATGACACCGGCCCGCAGGACGCTTGGTGACGGCCGGGCCAGGATGACGAAACCGACCAGGGCCATTGCGACCCAGCCGGCCCGCACCCACGGAGCCAGCCGGCTGCGCCGGACGACAACGGTCGCCGCGGCGATTATGATCATGCAGTTCGCGCCGGAGACAGCGACCAGGTGCGACATCCCGGCGGTCCGGAAGTCCTCCCGCACCTCGTCGTCGAGGTTGCTCGTGTCGCCGAGGACAAGGCCCGGCAGCAGCCCGCGGCGCGGGCCGGCAAGCCCCGACGCGGCGTCGCGCAGGCCCGCCCGCAGATGACCGGCCACCCGCTGCACCAGCGAGGGCGGGCCGACCGAGGCCGGCGCGGCCCGGACGAAGACGACAGCGGCGACGGTGTCAGCCGCCCTCGGCGGCGCCAGCCTTCCCGAGGTGCTGACATGCTGGCTCGGCAGCAGGTCCTCCCAGCCGGACGCGGTCGCGAGCACCAGGACCGGCTGCCGCAGCCGGATGTCGTGCCCGTCCGCGGTCAGCCGCTCCACCCGCATCGGGACGATGACGAGCCCGCCGCCCCCGTGGCTGACCCGCGGGTCGCCGGTCACCGTCCCTTCGATACCGGCGGACGCCCGGGCCGTGCCGAGGGCCGCGAGCGGGCCGAGCGTCCGGGCCCGGGCCGGCAGACCCGCCGCCAGCACGCCCGCGGCAAGGCAGGCCAGACATGCCAGGACCGTGCCCGCCGGCCGTCGGGCCGTCCGGCCGCGCAGCAGGGCCACCGCGCACAGCGGTATCACGCACAGCGGTGTCACGCACAGCAACACCCCGGCGATCCACAGCACGGCCACCGGTGGCACGGCCAGTCCGGCACCCGCGGCTCCCGCCCAGGCCGCGAGGGCTGGGGCGACCAGACGCAGGTCGGGCGGTTGATGCTGCGGATCGTGACCGGAAACGGTCATGTTCGTGCTCCACGCTACCCGGCCACCGGTGAACCAACACGCTCTCCGTTGAGCGCTGACAGTCAGACAGTGACGAGTGGCAGCAGGTCGGCAAGACGCTGATCACCGACTCCGGTCACCTCCCCCAGCTGTCGCGGAGAGGTGAAACCGCCGTGGGCCGCACGCCACTCGACGATCCGCTGGGCCAGCACAGGACCTACGCCGGGCAGCGCGTCGAGGGCTTCGGCCGTGGCCGTGTTGAGGTTCACCGGTGCCCCGGGCGCGGTGCCCGGCGAGCCCCTGCCACCGCCGCCCGCGGTGACACCGCTACCACCGGCGCTGCCGGCGGTACCGCCCGCGGGCTGGGGTGGTGCCGGTCCGGGGCGGCCGTCCACAAGAATCTGCTCGCCGTCCACCAGGCGACGCGCAAGCGCCAGCCCGGAGGTGTCCGTCCCGGGCAGCACCCCGCCGGCGCGGGCCACCGCGTCCACCACCCGGGATTCTCCCGACAGGGTGAACACTCCGGGATGGCGGACCTTGCCCGCGACGTCGACGACGACCTGCGCCTGCGGGCTCCCGGTGGCGGCGGGCGACGGCGGCGTCGCGGCCGTCACCGCGGCGGCCGCTGTACCGTGCCCCGGATTTGTGCCGGGCCCCGGATTCGTGAGGTCCGTCACCTGTACCGCCGGCGGAAGGGCCAGCACCGGCACTGGTCTGCCCCGCCAGGCGAACCAGCCGGCCACCAGCGCCGCGGCGAGGGCGACGAACGCGATCAGCAACGCGCCACGGATGGCCGGGTCGACCAGCCCGCCGCGCAGGGTGTGCGGCAGGCGTCCGGCCAGGCTGGATCCAGCCCGCTGGAGGGCTGTCCGCCGCTCCCCGCCGCCGGGACCGGCAGGCTCGGCCAGTATCTCGTCGAGGAAGGAAGCATCGATGGATGCCGTGCCGGCCGCGTCGGAGCGGGACGACCGGCCGTGTTCGCCGGGCACGGGTGGCTCCCCCCGGCGGGGGCCCGGCCCGGCGGGGCCCGGTTCCCTGTCAGGAGCGCCCGGAGCCGGGCCGGTGAGGTACAGCCGGCCCGGCTCCGGGCTGCCGCGTTCCCCCGTGACCGGGGCACGGGCC
>NZ_CEVIVD010000002.1:36980-48092 GCF_982290655.1 Protofrankia sp. CiP1_Cm_nod3 | reverse complement strand
GGCCGGACCACGGCAGCCACGCCCGAGCGGGTGCCGGGGGCAAAAGAAAGATCAGCCATGCCCGTGACGGTAGGGCCCCGCGCCGTGGCGGTACATCGTGTACCCCTCGCCTGTGGACAACCGTCTTCTGTCCACAGGACACCGCGAGTGACGGACAAAACCTGCTATGTACCGACCGTGTTCGGTATCACGGCCGACACGCGACAACACGCCCGATGCCCAATCAAAACGATCACGTATAGTTGCATCATACAATCAAGTAGCGAAATGTCGAGCCGTGGGATACATCGCGTTGCGACCTGCGTCGAATTCCTGTGGCCGCCCCACGCTCTCACTGTGCCGGCATCGCACGAGCGGCCCGCCCGACGGAGGATGCATGACGACCACCGGGAACAATGTCAGCCGTGACCGGAACCCACCGGACGGCACCGGTACGGGCCTGAGCCACCGGCAGATCGTCGTCATTATCACCGGGCTGATGACGGGCATGCTGCTCGCGGCACTGGACCAGACCATCGTCGCAACCGCGCTGCCGACCATCGTCGGTGAGTTCCATCGCAGCGACATGCTTTCCTGGCTGGTCGCGGCCTACCTGCTGACCTCCACGATCTCCGCCCCGCTGTACGGGAAAGCCGGTGACCTCTACGGGCGCAGAATCGTCCTGCAGCTGTCCATAACGATCTTCCTGGCCGGCAGCACACTGTGCGGGCTTGCCCAGTCGATGTACCAGCTTGTCGGATTCCGCGCCCTGCAGGGCCTTGGTGCCGGCGGCCTCATCTCCCTGGCCTTCGCCGTCATCGGCGACATCGTCCCGCCCCGGGAACGGGGGCGCTACCAGGGATACTTCAGCGGAGTTTTCGGCGCGTCGAGCATCCTCGGCCCACTCGTCGGCGGTTTCGTGGTCGACCACGGGTCATGGCGCTGGGTGTTCTTCGTCAACCTTCCGGTCGGGCTCGCCGCGCTCGTCGTCATCAGCCGGACGCTGCGGCTGCCGTTCCGGCGCCGTCGGTCGGCTATCGACTGGGCCGGCGCCATCCTGCTGGTCACGGGCCTGAGCGCCATCCTGCTCGCCACCCAGAGCGGGGGCAAGGACTTCTCGTGGCTCTCCTGGCAGATCGCCGCGATGATCATCGCGGGAATCGTACTGACCGGTTCCTTCGCGCTGCGCGAACGGGTGGCGCCGGAGGCCATTCTCCCACCCCGGCTGTTCACCAACAGCATCTACACGGTGTCCGCGCTGCTGAGCCTCGTCACCGGGGCCTTCATGTTCGGGACGATTGTTTTTCTTCCGCAGTACCTACAGATCGTCCAGGGCGCGAGTGCCACTGTCAGCGGGCTGCGGATGCTCCCGCTGCTCGCCGGTATTCTGTTGACGTCCATCGGGTCGGGCCGACTGATCAGCGTTATCGGGCACTACAAGTGGTTTGTCGTGGCAGGCACCGTCGGAGCCACTGCCGGGCTCTTTCTGCTCAGTCATGTCAGCGCCGGCACGAGCGCGCTGGAACTCGGTCTGTGGATGTTCGTCACGGGGCTCGGCCTCGGCCTCCTCCTGCAGAACGTCCTGTTGGCCGTACAGAATTCTGTCGACCCGCGGGACATGGGCGCCGCGACCTCCAGCGTGACATTTCTGCGTACCATGGGGGGCGCGATCGGCGCGTCCGCCCTGGGGGCGGTGCTCACCGCCCAGCTGGCCACGAACATCGCCCTCCGGGTACCGGGCGCGCAGACCGGCAGCGCTGCCGCCAACCGTTTTGTCTCAGCTCCGCGCGAGGTCGCGGGGCTGGCCGCGCCGATACGTGAAGCGGTACGGACCGCCTATGCCGACTCGCTCGGCCGGGTCTTTCTGGTGGCCGTTCCGATCGGGATCGCCGCGTTCGCGATCAGCCTGTTCCTCCGGGATGCCGAACTACGCGGAGCGGCCGCCACCTCCCGGACCGACGCGTCGGGGAACACGGTGGAAGCCAGCCGTACCGACGACAGCCGCGACCGCGGACCGGGGGCGAAGCGATCGGCTGCCGGCGTGTCCGGGGAGCAGACTGTTGCTCACGCAATCGCTTTGGGGCCAGACGAAAAGATCATGCGCGTAGGGCCCGCGAAGTCACAGAAGAACCCGCCCCTCAGGGGGCACGAATCGTAGGAGAAGCCTGGAGAGGAGAACATCATGACCGTACCGGGCAGCGCCGTCGAGAAGCTCACCGGCACCTGGGCGATCGACCCCGTTCACAGCCGGTCCGGCTTCGCCGTCCGACACGCGATGGTGGCGACCGTCCGGGGCAGTTTCAGGTCCTTCGAGGGCGCACTGCGCCTCGACGGCTCCACTCCCACGGCCTCACATGCCACGATCAGCATCGACACCGACAGCATCGACACCGGGAACGCCGACCGCGACACCCATCTACGCTCCCCCGACTTCCTTGATGCCGGCACGCATCCGACGATCACCTTCACCAGCACGGGCATCAGGCCAGGAAGCGGCCAGGACAGCTACGTGGCCACCGGCGGCCTGACCATCCACGGCACGACGCGCGTGGTCGAGGTAGCGGTCGAGTTCCAGGGCAGCGCGGTGGACCCGTCCGGCCACAGTCGGGTGGGATTCGCCGCCACGTCATCCCTCAGCCGGAAGGACTTCGGCCTCACCTGGAACGCGCCGCTGGAGGCGGGAGGCGTCCTCATCGGCGACAAAGTCACGATCGATGCTGACATCTCGGCCATCAGGACGTTCTGATCAGGACCGCACAGGACCAACGGCCGACAGCCGCGCCAGCGGTCAAGAACCGCCCTGATCCAGAACCCGGGACCGCTCGGGCCGCCGGTAGGCCGGCCACACCGCGCCGGCCGGGCATCCCGGCGCACCCGGCCGGAGCCGCCCGCCGGCCGGGCCAGCGCGCGGCGGACGGGCACGGCACGAACGGCCGGGACACCGTTCGCCCTGAGCAGCGGAGCAGCGGAAAGACGCCGTGGCGCCGGGGAGCGGGAGCCGCCCAGGGCCGGCATCGAGGACTGGCGGCGCCCGGCGCGGGGAACCACTTGTCCAGGTCGGAAGGTATGAGCGACCCTGGAGATGACAATCATGATGACGACGGCAGAGACGCACCGTCACCACGGCGGAGCTTCGGGCACGGTCTGGATGGCAGGGCTCTTCCTGGGAATCGCGGTGACGGTTCTCGGCGCGCTCCTGGTCGCCCATCCCTTCGCCGCCGCGCGCACACTGGCGATCCTGATCGGTGTCGGGCTGGTGCTGGCCGGAATCATGGACATGGCCGCGACGACCCGTGCGGGTGAGGACGCCTCCGCTCTCTTCGGTGTCCTGCTCGTGATCGGCGGGATCGTCGCACTCGCCTGGCCGGGTGTCACCTTGTGGACACTGGCCCTCATCGTCGGTATCTGCCTGCTGGTGGCCGGTGCCGTGCGTGTCGCCATGGCCGGCTACGCGCACGGGCACGGACGCCCATGGGGGTGGGGCCTGTTCATCGGTCTCCTGGCGATGGGCATCGGCATTCTCGCCCTGGTGTGGCCGTCGGCCACCGTCTTCATCCTGGCGGTGATATTCGGGATCGAGCTGATCGTGCACGGCGTCGCACAGATCACGCGCGCTCTTGCGGTCCGCCGGGAGTCGCGAGCCTGATACCCAGGACCCGGATCGCCGGCCCGGCCGGCTCGGGCGGAGCCGGCCGGCTTCCACCGACATTCCCGGGCGGGGATCGCCGGGCACCGGCAGCGCTTGTGGCCGCGGCCAGAGCCGCTCCGGTCATCCGTGTTGCCAGAGCGCGGGGCCACCGGGACATCGCCCCCGGTGGCCGGCCTGCCCGACACGCTCGATATCGAACATATGTTCGGGTATCGTACTTCTATGCCCCTCCAGTGCAGCCTGTTGACCATCGGTGATCCCGAGGTCACTACCAGCCCGGCATTCAGCCGTATCCACCTCGATGGGACGTCGTGGGCCGACGTGGCACCCGGGTGGCTGCGCGGCGCCGACGACCTTTACGAGACCCTCGCCAGCGAGGTCCCGTGGCGGCAGGGCCGACGGTGGATGTACGAGCGCATGGTCGACGATCCACGGCTGTCACGGTGGTACAAGGCCGCCGAACCCCTCCCCCATCCCATCCTGGCTACTATACGTAGCTCTCTGTGCGCGCATTATCAGGTGCCGTTCGGCTCGGTCGGGCTCAACTTCTACCGGGACGGTGACGACAGCGTCGCGTTCCACCGCGACCGTGAGCTGCGCAGGCTCGGCAACACCCTGATAGCGATCGTGACGCTGGGGGCACGGCGTCCCTTCCGGCTCCGTCCACGCGGTGGTGGCGCCGGCCGGACGCTGCTCCCCGCGTCCGGAGATCTTCTGGTGATAGGCGGCCGCTGCCAGGCCGACTGGGAGCACGCGGTCCCGAAAGTCGCTTCCTGCGGCCCGCGGATCAGCGCGTCCTGGCGGTGGGCCGCGTGAGGGGTCTCCTCGTCAGCTTCAGAACGCTCTCACCGGCGCGCCTGGAGCGCGTCATCCGGCGGATGGCCCATGGACGGAAGTCACTCACGGTCGACCGGGGCCGCACCGGAGCGGGCGGCCCGCGAGCCCACGCCGTCCCCGTCGCCGGCCGGGGTGACCGGCTCCAGCAGATGCGGGCCGTTGTTACGCACGTTGCCGACCTGGGTGTCGACCGGGTAGGCGCGCAGCACTCCGGCTGGCGCGGGTCCGAGCATGCTGGTCAGCACCGCCGGATCGGCCAGGGCAGGATCAAGCCAGTGCGACCAGTCCGCCGGAGGAAGGACGACCGGCGAGCGTGGATGCAGGGACTCCAGACCGGCCGGCGCCGTAGTGGTGATGATGGTGAAGGTCGCGAGCGTGCCGCCCGTGGGCGGACGCCACAGCTCGTACAGTCCCGCGAGCGCGGCGAGTTCGCCGTCGACCGGGCGTACCAGGTACGGCTGCGCGCGCCGGGCCTCCTTGGTCCGCTGCCACTCGTAGTAACCCGTGATCGGGACGAGGCAGCGGCGGGCCCGCAGCGCGGCACGGAACGCGGGTTTGGCCGCCACGGTCTCCGCCCTGGCATTGATCATTTTGTTGCCGATGGCGGCGTCCTTGGCCCACGAGGGCACCAGGCCCCAGCGCGCCAGCCGCAGCCGGGGAGCCGGTGTCGGCTGCTGGCCCGGCGGGATGACGACCACCGGCGCCGAAGCGGTCGGCGCGACGTTGAAATTCGGTTGTACGCCGCCTGTCTCGTCACGCGCGGAGAACGACTCTGCGAGCTGCTGCCCACCCAGGGCGTTGGCGTAGCGACCGCACATGTGTTCGTAGTGTGCCAGACAACCACCCGTACCGCATGGCCTCCGCTGGTGCCCGCCCGACCTCTGGCGGGCGCCGGCGGCAACCGCCCACCGAGGCCGTGCCCATCAGAGCCGTGCCTGCCAGAGCCGTGCCCACCAAAGCTGTGTCTGCCGAAACCATGTCCGCCAAGGGCACGCCTGCCGGGAGCCCGGCTCCCGGGAGCCGGGCGTGGAGCACGGTATGCCCGCGCCACACAGTCACCGCACGGGCCACCACCACACGGACCGTTGCCGTCCGGGCGGCCGTCACACGGGCTGCTACCGCACGAGCCATTCGGCCGACATGACAAGGCAGAACAGGGAGACGAAGGCGAAGAACAGCACCCACAGCCCCGCGGGCATGCCGGTCAGCCGGGCCAGCTGATCCGGATCCGACGTCGGCGCACGTCCCCGGCTGCGGGTCCGCTGCACCTCGATGATCGGCCGCAGCCCACCGAAGAGGAGGAACCAGGTGATGGACATGGCGAACAACTGCTGGGGACGCTCCGAGGCCAGGACCGACACGGCCACGACGGTCCCGATGCTGAGCACGATGGACAGCACGCCGAAGGCGTTGCGGATGGCGACGAGCACCCCCAGGAGCAGGACGACACTCAGCCGCAGCATCAGGCTCACCTGATCGACCGCGAGCAGGGCGGCGGCGCCGAGGCCGAGCAACGAGGGCGTGATGTAGCCGGCCGCGACCGTGACGACGACGCCCGGCCCGGTCGGCCGCCCGGCCGACACGGTCACACCGGACGTGTCGGAATGCAGCCGGATACCACCGAGCCGCCGGCCGCTGCCGACCGCGGCCAGCGCATGCCCTCCCTCATGAGCAATGGTGATCACATGCCGGGCCAGCGGCCACAGCCGGCTGTCGAGCACCACGACAAAGGCGATCACAGCACCTACCAGCGCCGTCCAACGCGGCGGATCCCCCGAGCTGAGCAGATGCGTCCACTCGTCAGGCGTCGTACGTCTCCTATCCGATCGTGTCCAACCGGTACCGCTGACGGCCCCTGGGATGCCGATGTAGCTGATGCCGATGTGGCTGATGCCGATGTGGCTCAGGTGGAGCTGAGTATGCAATGCTGCGGAGAACGATCGTCGAGTGCCTGTCCGACACGGCCTGCCCGCCCTTCCGGCATGGTCTCCCGGCGGCTCGCGACGACTCACGGTACGATCGGCCAGCTACTTTTCGTGGCCGATCGAAATCGATCATCCCAACGTGACACAGTTGGGACAACACAGATAGGCGGGAGGTCAGGAGCGGGTGGCGGAACTCGTCTACAAGCCAGTGATCCGCTTCGCGCTCGGCTTCTTCAAGGCGCTCGATCTCAGGCTCGACGTCCGAGGCCAGGAGCACATACCGGCCACAGGCGGATGCGTCGTCGTCATCAACCACGTCTCCTACCTGGACTTTGCCCTCGCCGGCGTCCCGTTCTGGCGCTCCCACCGACGCCTGGTCCGCTTCATGGCCAAGCACGACGTCTTCTCCCACCCGATCGCCGGGCCCCTCATGCGCGGGATGCGCCATATTCCCGTGGACCGGTCGGCGGGCGCGGGGTCCTACCACCACGCGGTGGCGGCGCTGCGGGCCGGCGAGCTCGTGGGGATCTTCCCCGAGTCGACGCTCAACCGCAGCTTCTGCCTCCAGCCCTTCAAGACCGGGGCGGCTCGGATGGCCGTCGAAGCCAATGTCCCGGCGCTGCCGATGGCCGTCTGGGGCAGCCAGCGCATTCTGACCAAGGGGCGGCCGCGCAACTTCCGTGCCGCGCGCGGCGCCACGGTCTCGATCGTCGTCGGCGAACCGATCCCGCCCGCCGAGCTCGCACCCGCGGCGGCCGGCACCCAACTGCTCTCGGATGCCGTGTTGAAACTGCTGACCGATGCCCAGCGTGACTACCCACCGCCACTCCCGGGTGAATCGCCATGGTGGCTGCCGGCCCATCTCGGTGGCAGCGCGCCCACACCCGAGACGGTCGCCCGGGAGCAGGCCGAGTCACGCGACAAGAAGTAACGTCCCTTATACGACATCCGCGGAGACGCGAAGGTGTCTGGATCTTCCTGGAACAGCCCGAAAACACATCCGTTCCCATACCGGAAACGTCGCACCGTCAGCACATCCGAAGCGACACGAACACTTTCACCCGGTAACGTCGGAGATCCGCCTGCCCGGCAGGCCGGTACGCCAGCCGCGAGCTGAGCGGCCCCCCATCACTAATCGATCAGTCAAAAAACCCGATTCAGGCAACCCGGAGCCATCGGACAGTCACTAAACCTACCGATACCCAACGGGTTGACTTTTAAGTCACGACTGACATCTACGGAAAGAGCTGTCCCGAAGGCGACAGGCGACGGCGCACGCTTCACCTGGCCAACCGCTCACCTGGCCAACCGCGTCCCAGATGTCAACAACGGTGGCATGTCCCAATGGCGACAGCCAATGACGAGCGGGGCCACGGGCTGCAGCCGGCCCGGCGACAGGCGTCTGCGTCCCGGCCGAGCTTATAGCACGGGGCCAAAAGTAGCTGGGCGAAGGGTACTCCGGGGATTTCAGCACCACGACCGTCCAGCCCATGCCGGTGGCCCACGGGCACTCCTGGACAAGGCAAAGGCTACTGTCGGACAACATCCAGACCCCAAATGTGTCAAGGCTCTCTAGGGAGACCGGACGACCCATTGGTAACCTCAAGCACCAACAACATTTGTACTACCCCACTTGGTTCACCGGTTCCACGTTTATACAGACCTACCTGTTCGTCGTCGACGGAGGCGCCCACGATGGCTGTACAAGAGCTGGCGATGCCTGCTGCTAGCAGGGTCGGCACGGTGGTCGCGATCGGGCAGCAGGTCCGGGTCCCGAAAACCGCCGAACTCGTCGCGGCACACCTTCGCCGCCGCATCGTGCGGGGAGAGCTCGTGGAGGGCGATGCCCTCCCACCCGAGGCCACCCTCATGGAGCAGTTCGGGGTCTCCCGGCCGACGCTGCGCGAGGCCTTCCGGGTCCTGGAATCCGAAGCCCTGATCACGGTCAGGCGCGGCGCGCATGGTGGCGCGCGCGTACACATCCCGAACGGGGACATCGCGGCCCGCTACGCCGCGTTGGTCCTGGAATACCGCGGGACGACCCTTGCCGACATCCACCAGGCCCGCGCTGTGATCGAACCACCGTGCGTGGCGTTGCTGGCGGAGAATCGCGCCCAGGAAGACCTGGACAAGCTCCGGCTGGCGGTGAGCGAGACAGCGGCCGCCGTCAGCACCGACGACCCGGGCCAGTACCTGCAGGCCGATCTCGCCTTCCACGTCCTGCTGGTCAAGCTTGCCGGGAACACGACGCTGTCGGTGCTGTCAGGGATGCTGCGTCACATTCTCGATCTCGCGACGCTGTCCCACCCAGGCCCGGAACGCAGCGCCGAACAGCGGCTCGCCAGCCGTCGGCGCCTCCTGGAGCACGAGCGGGTCGTGGACCTCATCGAGGCACGTGAGGTCAGGGCCGCGGAAGAGCTGTGGCGCGCGCACCTGCTGGAAACCAGTCAGGATCTGACCAACGGCCCGGTCGCCACAACCGTGCTCGACCTGCTCGGCTGACCCGGCGAGGTCGTCGGTACCACGGCTGCTGGTCCGTTCGCGGCCCGGGCAACCGGGCCTGCCACGGCCCAACCCGCCTGCCACGGAATACGGATCTCGCACACGAGAAAAAGATCTCGTCATTTTCGGTCGACAGCCGAATAGGGCATATCATTTATCTGTTTTTGCGAGAATCGGCTACCGATGGGCCGACGGAAGCCGTCCCGGAACGAGACGGCTGTCGCATGTCGTCACAGTTGGGGTGAGCTGTTCGCCCGTTCCAGCGCGGCCGCCCGCGTCTCGAAGGGGCCATCGGCGAGCAGGCCGACAAGCGACCAGCGGACGGCCCACCAGCGGTGTCCCTCATCACAGACAACCTGGGCGGCATTACCGGGACAACGGATCGGATCAGCCTGGGCCCGCCGACGACCGGTAACGCTCCGATGCCTGAAAGATGAATAGTGCAGCGCCGTCAATGGTCCGTCCACTCCTCGGTGCGCGGTGCCCGGTCATTCGACCATCCACCGACGGTGCGGCCCCACGCCACACCACTCAGGCAGAGTTGCATCCATCACCGGTGTTGTCAAAACACGTACCGTATCCACGCTATGACACCGACAGCTTCAGCCCGACACACATTGCCGCCGGTATTCATATGAACACAAAGCGAATTGGATATACCATGACCGGCAGGCAGGTCAGGAACGGCATTCCCACGTCGCGAAACCCGCGGGAATCCGCCGTCCAGATGATCGGCCGGCCCGAGAGCCGGGCCGCCGCGCGAGGACAGGGCCCGAACGGAAGCACACTCGATCACCCAGCCCGAGAAACCGGCTGGCACACGGGGCTGGAGCCCGGACAGGAGCGGAGCCAGCCGGCCAACTGGCCCGTCGTAGTAGGCGCCCGGGCGCGGATCAGCGTAGCGGGTCGAAAGGCTCGAGTTCCACCGGCAGGCGGCCGGTGACAAGCGCCTGCGCCACCAGCTGTCCGCTGACCGGCCCCAACGTGATGCCCCACATACCGTGCCCACCGGCCACGAACAGCCGTGGGGATGTCGTCCGACCGATCACCGGGAGACCGTCCGGCGTGCAGGGACGTGAGCCAACCCATTCCTGCCGCCGGGAGGTCAGCTCCACACCGGCCAGCAGGGGGCGGACCGCGTCGACGATCGCGGTGATGCGACGCTGGTCCAGCGGCGCCCGAGGCTCCCGGAACTCCATCATCCCGGCGATGCGCAACCGGTCACCCAACGGCGTACAGGCCACCCGCTGGGCCGGGAAGTACAGCGGGCCCGCGGGCACGGTGTGAGCCGCCACGCTGAAGCTGTACCCTCGCCCCGCCTGCACTGGGAGACGGACCCCGAACGGGCGGGCGAGCTCGCTCAGCCACGCGCCACTGGCGACGACGACCGCGTCGAACAGTGCGCTGTCCCCCGTCGAGAGCTCCAGGGCCATGTCGGTGCCACGGTCACGGATCCCGCGGACGCCGACGCCCTCCCGCAGCTCACCGCCGCGCGCCCGGACGCTGTCGGCGAGCGCCGCCACGAAACGCCCCGGGTCGCAGAAACGCTGGCCGTCGATGCGGACCGCGGCGTTGATCTCGTCGGTCAGCGCCGGTTGCAGGGCCCGCGCCTGCGCGCCGCCGAGCAGCTCGAAGTCGACCTTCTGGCCCGCCGTGCGGATCTCGGCGAGTTCGGTGACCAGCGTCTCCCGCTCACGCGCGCTGCGGTAGCAGGCCAGGAACGGCTCGGCCGGGGACGTCGACACCCGTACTCCCCCGGCAGCAAGCTGGTCGAAGGCCTCGAACGCCCTGCGGTTGACCGGCGCGAGGTGTTCCATCGCCGCCCGCCAGCGCCGCGCCGTGCTGTTGCGGGCGAACCCGGCGAGGAAGCGGGCCAGACGCGGATCCGCGCGCGGCGGCACGTACACCGGGGACGCCGGGCTCACCACGGCGCGGACGCCGTAACGCAGCACCGCCGGTTCCGGCAGCGGTGTGGCCAGGCTCGGTGTGACCCACCCCGCGTTGCCCCAGGACGAGCCGGCCGCGACATGCTCACGTTCGAGCACCGTGACCTGGGCCCCATGCTCCTGCAGGAACCACGCGGTGGACAGGCCGACCATGCCGGCACCCACGACCCCCACCCGCTCGGGCGCGCGGTACCGGGACCCGATGACAGCGCTGGCCGCCGGGACGGTCACCGAGCCGGAGGAACGACCGTCAGAACGGTTGGTCACGCCACCT
>NZ_CEVIVD010000002.1:29379-36609 GCF_982290655.1 Protofrankia sp. CiP1_Cm_nod3 | reverse complement strand
CTGTCCTGACACCCTCACTGTTCCCGGCGCCCGTACCGGTCTGGCGCCCGTACCGCTCCGGCGCCGGTGCAGGCCCCGGCCTCCTACCGCTCCGGCGCCCCTGCCGCTTCGGGCACCCGCTGCCTGACACCACCGGGCCGGCGTTCGATCGTCCCTGCTCACCGGGCACGTACTGTCGTTACCATGCGGCCGATGATGACGGCGGGCTCGGCGTGATTCATACCGTTCTTGCCCATCTCACATGCCCGACATGTCACCAGGGGCTGACCGCCGGGCCGGGGCGGGTCCACTGTCCGGCGGGCCACAGCTACGACCTCGCCCGGGCGGGCTACCTGACGCTCACCGCCGGGCGGGCGAAGGCTCTCCCCGGTGACAGCGCGGACATGGTGCGGGCGCGGGAGGCCTTCCTTGGCGCCGGCCACTACACCGCACTTGCCGACCGGCTCGCCGACAGGCTCGCCGCCGAGCTCACCGGCGGACTCACCGGCGGACTCGCTGGCAGGCTCACCGGCGAGCTCACCGGCAGGCTTGCCGGCGCACTCACGGACCAGCCCGCGAACAGGCTTGCGGGCGCGCTCGCCGCCGGCGGCCACGGTCGTCAGGCGGTCAGCGGCACGTCCCAGGACAGCGGCCCGGCCCAGGGCGGGAGCGAGAGCGGGGGCAGCGGTACGTCCGGCGGCGCGCCGGTCGTCGTCGATGTCGGCGCCGGTACCGGCTACTACCTGGCGCGCCTGCTCCGGTCCGCTCCGGGCGCGGCCGGTATCGCGGTGGACGCGTCACGTTACGCGCTGCGACGGGCGGCCCGGGCACATCCGCGCATCGGCGCCATCGGCACGGACGTACGCGGCCCACTGCCCATCCGGACCGCGACGGCAGCACTTGTTCTCGACGTCTTTGCACCGCGAAATGCCGCGGAAATGCACCGCGTCCTGCGCCCGGACGGACGGCTGGCCATCGTGACACCCACCGTCCGCCATCTTGGCGAGATCGTGGGCCCGCTCGGCCTGGTCACCGTGGACGAGAGAAAATCCGAGCGGCTGCGCGCGAAACTGGCCGGATTTTTCGTCCAACAGGACCGGCTGGCCATGGACCTCGAGCTCTCCCTGTCCCCGGACGACCTGTTGAACCTGGTGATGATGGGGCCCACCGCCCACCACCGGCGGGCACCGGAGGTCCGCGCGGCCATCGAGGCCAGCTGGCCGCGTGGCGCCCGGCCGACCGCGTCCTTCACCGTCGAGATCCACGCTCCCTGCCCCGGACAGACGGTTCACCACGTGGGCCCGCCACCATTCCGCGGTGGCCGTCAAGAAAAGCGGTGACCGTCAAGAAAAACCGACAAGGACGGGAAACAGGGCGCCGGAACACGTCGCGGATTTCCGTGGGACCGTTTCCGTGAGACCGGCTGTGCCGGGTCCGGACGGGACAGGACCGAGCCCGGACGGGACGGGACCGGGTCCGGACGGCGAACGGGACGGAACAGAACGGAACGGGTCAGGCCACCAGGCGGGACTTCCAGGCGGATACCGCGTCCGGATCCGCGCCGTTGGCGGCCAGCCAGCCCACCACGCCGCCGTCGTGGCCGTCGATGACGCCCAGCACCTGCTCGACGGCCGAGGACGACGTCCTGGCCAGATCCCGCGCGTTCTGCCCACCGCCCGGCAGCAGCGGGCTGTCACCCATCCGTCGCAGCACCGCGGGCATGTTCGTGGCCGTGATCGCGTAGTCCGCGAGCACCGCGTCCGCCCGGACGCCCGCGGCACGCAGCAGCACCGCCACGACAAGGCCGGTCCGGTCCTTCCCGGCCGCGCAGTGGACGAGCAGCGGCGCGGGTGTCCGAGCCGCGAGATGAAGGATGCCGACCACCAGCGAGCCGGCGGAGACAATGATCGACTGGTAGAGCGTGCGCAGACCGCCGGCGAGCGCCGTGGCGGTCCGGGAGGACGGGTCGTGGGGATCGACGTCGCCCAGCAGCGGGATCAGGTGGATGCCGGTCGCCGCCGAGGCCAGCGGGTGCGGGCCGTCCTGCTCGACCGGCGAGCGCAGGTCGACGACCGTGCGGGGCGGCCATGCGAGACCGTTCGGCGGCGGCCGGTCACCGTGCAGGGGAGCCTCGCTGCGGTAGAGCACACCGGCCCGGGTCAGCCCGCCGTCGCTGGTGGGCAGCCCACCCAGGTCACGCAGGTTCACCAACTGATCGGCAGTCGTCTCACCGTTCATATGCCCGCTCCGTGTTGATCGTCCGATGTTGCTCTATCTGAGCACATCCACCTCCGCTGACGGCGAAGTGAACTCCCAGCAACCTCACAGGTTGGATTCAGCAACGGTGAAGTCCGCCGGCCCACCGTGGACGGTGAAGCACCCGCGCAGGCCCCGCGAGGCGGGACCGGCGCGGCCGACCAGACCAGCAGGGACCAGCAGGACCGCTGGCGGGCACGGGAGCCGCCAGCCGTGGCCACGCGCTTCCCCGCGTGCCCGCGGCCTGCTCCGGTAGGTGCCCGGGGACAGGCCCTGGGCCTCTTGAGCCGATGGAGGACGACATCATGATCGCGACAACGCTGGATCTTGCGGTGGCGACGCTGGCCCCGGGCACGGGCGTCGACCCGTCCGTGGACGCCGGCCGCCGGCCACGAGGGCTGACCGTGATGGCGTGCGGCGTCGGCATCGGCCCGATCAGGACGCTTCTCGACGGGCTGGGGCGCTCCCCCGCCGATGCCGTGCTGGTCTACCGGGCCATGACCGAGGAGAGCTCGGCCTTCCGTTACGAGCTGGACATGCTGGCCGTGCTGCGCGGGATCCGGGTGATCTACCTGCCCGGGCACCGTTGCCCGGACCGCCTGTCGTGGCTGCCGGAACGCTTCTCCGCCCTGCTCGACGACGTCGCGCTGCGCCAGATCGTCCCCGAGATCGTCGACCACGACGTGTTCGTCTGTGGCCCGCGCGCGTGGACGCAGGCCGTCCGGGACGCGGCGCTGCTCTGCGGCGTGCCGTCCGAACAGGTGCACATCGCCGAACAGGTGCACATCGCCGAACAGGCACACGTCGCAGGACAGGAGCACATCGCCGTCGGACAGGAGCACATCGTCACACAGGCGTACGTTGCGCGACCAGCGTGAGGTGCCGGACGTCGACGCACCAGCCGAGCGACAGCGGGCAGAACTCCGCTGGCCCACCGGGTGCTGGTGGGGCACCTGGCGTAGAATCTATCTTCCGTTCCGCTCGCGCTCCACATGCGGGTGCCGGCCGGTGGATGCCGGCCAGCGGACGCCCGCCAGCGGACGTCGGCCAGCGGCTGCCGGTCGGGGACCCGGCCGCGGGGCCGGGCGTGCCCACCGTCTACAAACCGGAAGGATCGCAGGTGCCGACGACGTACGAGTACGAACTCGCGCGCGAGCAGGCGTATGTCGACATCCTGTACAACCGGCTGGACGACCTGCGCGACCAGGCCCGTGAGCAGCTGCGCGCGGTGCTGGTGACGGCGGGCACCGGCACACCGCAGTCCCGGGTGGAGCGGGAGGCCTTCGCCGACGCGTACTGCGACCGGATCGACCGGTTCGACGCCGCCGAGGAACGGCTGTGCTTCGGTGCCATGGACCGCACCGGCCACCAGCGCGTCTACATCGGCCGGATCGGTCTGTCGGACGCCGAGCACGAGCCGATCCTGATCGACTGGCGGGCCCCGGTGGCCACCGCCTTCTACCGGGCGACCCTCGCCGACCCGCACGGCCTGCTGCGGCGCCGCCACCTGCGGGCCAAAGGGCGCGAGCTGCGCGGCTTCACCGACGACGTGCTCGACCCCACCGCCGCCGACGCCGCCCAGGTGGCCGGCGCGAGCGGGGACACCCCGTTGCTGGAGGCGTTGTCCGCGCCCCGCTCGGGCCACATGCACGACATCGTCGCGACGCTGCAGGCCGAACAGGACAGGGTGATCCGCGCCGGCGCCGGATCCGTCCTGGTCGTCGACGGCGGGCCGGGTACGGGCAAGACCGCGGTGGCCCTGCACCGGGCCGCCTACCTGCTGTACACCGAGCGGGAGCGGCTCGTCCGCTCCGGTGTGCTGGTGGTCGGCCCGAGCCCGGTGTTCCTGCGCTACATCGAGCAGGTGCTGCCCTCCCTCGGCGAGACAGGCGTGGTCTTCGCGACCCCGGGGCGGCTGTTCCCCGGCGTCGACGCCACCGGGGACGAGGACGCCCGCGTCAGCACGCTCAAGGGTGACCTGCGGATGGCGACGCTGGTGGCCGAGGCGGTGAAGAACCGCCAGCACGTTCCCGCGGAGGGGGTGGAGGTCCGCTACGACGGCGCCGTGCTCCGCCTGTCCCGGCGGTTCGTGGAGAACGCCCGGGCCCGGGCCCGGCGCAGCCGCCGCCCGCACAACCCGGCCCGGCGGATCTTCGTCCGCGAACTGACGGCCGGACTCACCGACCAGGTGATCGCGAATCTCCCCGGTGGCCTGCTCGACGACGACGAACGCCAGGAGATCGCCGGGTACGTGCGCGCCGACCCGGCGGTGCGGGCGGTCTTCGACGCGCTGTGGCCACGGCTGACCCCGCAGCGTCTGCTCGCCGACCTGTTCGCCGAGCCGCCCCGGCTCGCCTCGGCGGCGCGCGCGGCACAGCTGACCGCTCACGAGCGTCACCTGCTGTGCCGGCCGGCCGACGCCCCGTGGACGCCGGCGGACGTACCGCTGCTGGACGAGGCCGCCGAACTGCTGGGGGATCCGGACGTCGACACCGCGCGGCCGGCCGAGCGGGCGGTCGAGCGGGAGCGGCAGGCCGAGCGGGAGTACGCCCGCGAGGTCCTCGACGGGCTCGGCCTGACCGGGACCGTCGACGTGGAGACGATGGCCGCGGGCATGACCGAGCGCTGGTACGGCCCCCACCGGCGGCGCAGCGCCGTGGAGCATGCCAGCGGCGACCGGTCGTGGGCCTTCGGCCATCTCATCGTCGACGAGGCGCAGGAAGTGTCACCGATGCTGTGGCGGCTGCTGTGGCGGCGCTGCCCGATGCGCTCGGCCACCCTGGTCGGTGATCTCGCCCAGGCTTCGGGCCCGGCCGCGGCGGGCTGCTGGGCCGAGGCGCTGGCCCCGCACATCGGCGATCGCTGGCGGCTGGAACGGCTCAGCGTCAGCTACCGCACACCCATGGAGATCATGGATGTGGCGGCTGACGTCCTCGCCGCGCAGGACCCCTCGGCCAGGCCGCCGCGCTCCGTGCGGGCCACCGGAGCGCGGCCGACGGCGGTGGCCGTCGACGCCGACCGGCCCGGTGGCGACGCGCTGGCCGCCGCGGCCGCAGCGTGGGCGCTGCGTGCCGCCGAGGCGGTGGGCGAGGGCCGGGTGGCGGTGATCTGCCCGGCCGGCCTGCCCGAGCGGATCCGCACGGCACTCGCGGCCGCGCCGGCGGGCACCCCCTTCGGCACAGCGGCGGCCGGAACGGCCGCCCCCAGCGGCACAGCGGACGTGCTGGCCGCCCCGATCGCGGTGCTCACCGTCGCGGAGTCCAAGGGCCTGGAGTTCGACGCGGTCGTCGTGGCGGAGCCCCAGATGATCATTAATGGTTCGCGGCGCGGCCTCGCCGACCTGTACGTGGCGCTGACCAGGGCTACCCGGACGCTGACCGTCGTCCACTCGGGTCCACTGCCGACGGTCCTACGCCGGCTGGCCACCGAGCGGCGGCCGGCCGGCGGCGGCCGGCTCGGGTAGCGGCTGCTCCGGCTGGCCCGGGGCCGGCTGGCGGCCCGGCTTCCCGGCTTCCCGGCTGCCGAACGCCGGCCCGACGACAGGCGCGCGCACCGACGTCCGGACGTTGACCAGGCTCCCGCCGAGCCGGCCACCATCCCGGACGGGAAGCTCCGGATCTCGCCCGGTCCGGGCAGGCCGGCACGTCGTGGTGTGTTCCGCGGCGTTCGGTGGGAACGGAACAGGGGTGCGCTACGGACCAATCAGGACCAGGACCCCGACCGCTCGGCGGGACTCGGTCATCAGCCTGGTCTGCGGGATCATCGGCCTGTTCCTCCTCGGGATCATCCTCGGGATCGTCGCGATCGCCTTCGGGGTGCGGGGACGACGCGGCGGCGGTGGGCACCTGGCAACGGCCGGGCTCGTCCTGGGCATCGTCGACGTCGCACTGTGGATCGTCGGCCTGACGGTGTCGAACGCGAACGCGCTGGTCTGGTACTGACCAGCCGCCGCCCACCCCTCGCCCGCTGTCGACATCCACGCCGGTCGCCCACTGCCGGTCGCCCACTGCCGGTTCACGGCCACCACCGGTCCCACCGATCCGCGGCGGACCGTCGGCGCGCCGGACCGGTGCGTCACAGCACTGTCACGGCACGGGGTGGATACGGCCGGATGTCGTCGACAACGGCCGGCCGCTCCCACCCCAGCGCGTCTGGACGATTTCGGCCGCGATCGACACCGCGGTCTCCTCGGGCGTACGGCCACCGAGATCAAGGCCGATCGGCGCCCGGATCCGGGCCAGCTCCGCCTCGGTCAGCCCGGCGGCCCGCAGGCGGGCGAGCCGGTCGGCATGGGTGCGCCGGCTGCCCATCGCGCCGATGTAGCCCGCCGGCGTGCGCAGCGCCGCCGCCAGCAGGGGGACGTCGAACTTCGGGTCGTGGGTGAGCACGCAGATCGCCGTGGACGGGTCGACGGCGATCCGCCCGAGATAGCGGTGCGGCCATTCGACCACCACCTCGTGGGCCGCCGGGAAACGCTCACGGGTGGCGAACACCGGCCGGGCATCACACACGGTGACTCGAAACCCCAGGAACGCGCCGATGCGGGTGAGCGCGGCCGCGAAGTCGACCGCACCGAACACGAGCATGCGGGCGGGCTGCGCGAACGCCCGCACGAACACGTCTATCCCGGTGCCTATCTCAGTACCTGTCCTCCCAGTACCTGTCCCGGTGCCGTGCCGCTGGCCGCGCGGCCCGTAGCGGCGTCGGCCGCTGTGCCCCCGCGCGAGCATCTCCCGGGCGTCGTCCGCGACGGCCGCGTCGAGCCCCTCGGTGCCGAGGGTGCCGGCCACCCGGCTTGGCCAGACCGCCAGCCGGGCGCCCGGCCGCACCGGCGCGGCGGCCGAGCCGATGACGGTACCCACCGCCACCGGCTCGGCCGCGGCCACCGCCGCCGCCACGTCGCCGAACTCCGGCGCGCCGTGACGGTCGATGCGCTGCACGAAGACGCTGATGGTCCCGCCGCAGGTCAGCCCGGTCGCCAGTACGTCGTCACCG
>NZ_CEVIVD010000002.1:27664-29099 GCF_982290655.1 Protofrankia sp. CiP1_Cm_nod3 | reverse complement strand
CCAGATCGTCTCCGCTGCCCAGATCGTCTCCGCTGCCCAGGGCGTCGCCACCGTCCAGGCTGCTATCACCGTCCGGGCCGTACGTGGCCAGTGCCGGCTCACCTGTGGCGAGCACCTGGCACGCCAGCTCGTACACCGCGCCCTCGACGCAGCCGCCGGAGACGCTGCCGACCGCTTCCCCGCCGGTGCCGACGGCCAGCACCGCACCGGGCGGGAGCGGCGCGGACGAACCGGTCCCGACCACGGTGACGAGCGCGAACGGCTTCCCCGCCGCCCACCAGCGGGCCAGCTCCGGCAGCGCGTCACGCACAGGGCCTCCCTTGCCGTGTCTTCGCTATGCCTTCCCCGCCATGTCCTGCGGGAGTGCCGGGCCGCCCATGCCCACCGCCCATGCCCACCACAGCACACGGGACACAGGAGTGTGCGGCGCGGCAGCGTGCGGACCAGGCAGCACGGAGCAGGACAGGATCTGGTCGATCAGTACGGAGAGTAGCCATAGTGGACCGCGCAACGCGGAGCGGGAGCTCACCCTGGGCGGGGCCGCGATCTCCCGCCGTGGCCCCGCCCGCCCGGACGGGCCCGGCTGCGATACTTACCGCAAGCGCTCCGCCAGGTTTTCGGAGGACGTCACACGGCAGGAACAGATCGGTACCGTTGTCGCTTCATCCTTGGTGAAGCGGCCAACAGACTTCCGTGAGGAGGCTCCGACCAGTGCTCGACCCTCGTGAGCTGTATGAGGTCGCCGACGATCTGCCGGAAATCGGCAGGCCGGTGCTGGTGGAGGCTCTCACCGGTGTCGTCGATGCGGGTGGCTCGATCCGGCTGGCCCGCGACCATCTGCTGACCACCCTGGACAACCGTCTCATCGCGACCTTCGACATCGACCAGCTGCTCGACTACCGCTCCCGCCGGCCATTCATGATCTTCTCCGAGGATCACTGGGAACACTACGACGAGCCCCTGCTCGGGCTGCACCTCGTCGATGACAGCGCCGGGACGCCTTTCCTGCTGTTGTCCGGCCCAGAGCCCGACCTGCAGTGGAAGCGGTTCATCGCCGCCGTCGGCATTCTCGCCGAGCGCCTGGGCGTCCGGCTGACCGTGGGTCTCAACGCGATCCCGATGGCCGTTCCGCACACCCGCCCGTGCGGCGTCACCGCGCACGCCACCCGCCGGGACCTCATCATCGGGTACGAGCCGTGGGTACGGCGGGTCCAGGCACCCGGCAGCGCCGGCCATCTCATCGAGTACCTGCGCGGACGCGACGGCCTCGACGCGATGGGGTTCGCCGCCCACGTCCCGCACTACCTGTCGCAGACCGACTATCCGGCGGCCACCGAGAGCCTGCTCACCTCGCTGTCGAAGGCGACCGGCCTGATGCTCCCGCTGGACGGGCTGCGCTCCGCGTCGGCGGCCGTCCGCACCAACATCGACCGGC
>NZ_CEVIVD010000002.1:23077-27364 GCF_982290655.1 Protofrankia sp. CiP1_Cm_nod3 | reverse complement strand
CGCGGGTCCGCGCCCGAGGCATCCAGAAGGGACCGCCGATGACCACATCCCCGGGGACCGTCGTGGTCACCGGAGCGTCGACAGGGATCGGCGCGGCGACCGTGCGTCACCTGATCGGCCAGGGCAGACAGGTGATCGCGGGCGTACGCCGGGAGGAGGACGCGACCGCGCTGAAGACCGAGCTCGGCGAGCGGGTCGTGCCCGTCCAGCTCGATGTCACCGATCCGGAGGCGGTGGCGGCGGCGGCTGTCACCATCCGCGGTACCGTCGGGGCCGAAGGCCTTGCCGGCCTGGTCAACAACGCGGGTATCGCGGTCGCCGCGCCGGTGGAGTTCCTTCCGCCGGCGGAGCTGCGCCGCCAGCTCGATGTCAACGTCGTCGGCCAGGTCGCCGTCACCCAGGCGGTGCTCCCCCTGCTGCGGGACGGGCACGGCCGGATCGTCAACGTGGGCTCGATCGGCGACCGGGTCGTCTCCCCGCTGCTCGGCGCCTACACCGCGTCGAAGTTCGCGCTGGCCGCGCTCACCAGCACGCTGCGCATCGAGCTCGCCCCCTGGGGAATCGACGTCGTCCTCATCGAGCCCGGAGCGGTCACCACACCGATCTGGCGGTCGGCGGCGGCATCCGCCGACCGGCTGTTCGCGACGCTGCCCCCGGCCGTCGACACGCTGTACGGCAGGCAGATCGCCGCCGCCCGCGCGGGCGCGAAGCGCAACGAGGCCGCCGGGATCCCCCCGGCGGAGGTCGCGAAGGTGATCGTGCACGCGCTGACCACCCAGCGGCCCCGTACCCGCTATCTCGTCGGCAGGGACGCCCACATCGCCGCCGCCGTCGCCCGGCTGCCACCGCGGGTGCGCGACCGCATCGTCCTGCGCCGGACGCAGTGACCACGATCAGCCGTACCGGCTGCCCCTGAGCGTCACCGGCCGACCGCGACCGCCCGGCTGCGCGACCGCCCAGCCGGCCCTGCCAGCCGGGCGTGGTCCGGCTGCCCCGGGCGTCAGCCGACGTGGACGAAGGGCCGCCGGGCCGGTTCGGGCTCGGCTTCACGCAGCACCTCGCGGGTGACAGGCGCGACCTCGCCGACCCCGATGAAGAGGAACCGCAACAGGTTGAGCAGCGGATTTCCCTCGCCCCACTCGAAATAGACGTGCGGCCGCTCACCGGTGAAGTCACGCAGGTACAGCAGCAGTGCCGCGATCGCGTTCGGCACCGAGGTGCTCGTCAGCTTCAGGATCCGGTAGCCGTGACGCTCCTCGCCCCGGACGTCCAGCTCGCTTTCGAACTCGGACGCGTCCGACACCGTCACCTCGACGAAGAGCAGCGGATCCCCGTCGGGGATATGCAGGTCGTGACGTTCCTGCTGTTCCTTGTCGGAGTACTCGGCGGCGTCGCGCAGGTCCGGTTCATTGGCGATCAGCCGCAGCTCACCGGCGCGGGCGGCCTCGGTGACGAACCGTGTCGCGGTGTCGTCCAGGCGGACGTCCGTGACACGCAGCTCGAACGCGCGTATCCCGCGCGACGCGAACGACACGACAATGATCGCCATAATGAAGAACGAACCGATGATCAGGCCGTCCGGCCGTTCGATGATATTCGCGATGGTGGTGTAGACGAAGACGGTCGAGATGGTCGCGAACCCGGCGGTGTACACGCGCCGACGCCGTTTCGCCGAAGCCAGCGTCACCGCCAGCGACGCCGACGTGATGAGGACGAGCACACCGGTCGCGTAGGCGCCGGCCTGTTTGTCGACACTGGCCCGGAACAGCACCGTGACGACGAACGCGACCACGGTGAACACCAGGACCAGCGGGCGGACCGCACGCGCCCAGTGCGGGGCCATACCGTAACGCGGCAGATAACGGGGCACCAGATTGAGCAGCCCCGCCAGCGCGGACGCCCCGGCGAACCACAGGATCGCGATGGTGCTGATGTCGTAGCAGGTCCCGAAGACGGTGCCCAGCAGTTCGTGGGCGAGATAGGCCAGGGCGCGGCCGTTGGCGGCACCACCCGTCTCGAATTCCGCCTTCGGGATGAGCAGGGTTGTCACCATGCTGCTGGCCAGCAGAAAAACGCTCATAATCAACGCCGCTGTGGTGAGCAGATGCCGGGTTCCCCGGATCCGCCCGGTGGGACGCTCCTCGGTGTCGGACGCGTCCCCGCGGATGAGCGGCATCACCGCCACCCCGGTCTCGAAACCGGAAAGGCCCAGCGCGAGCTTGGGGAACACTATGAGCGCCACCCCGATCATCACCAGGGGGTTCGGGTGCTCGGCCACCATCAGTGCGCGCCAGTCGTCGACGACGTGCGGGGTGCGCAGCACCTGGGCCACACCGGCCAGCACGACGACGAGGTTCAGCGCCAGATAGATCATGACCAGGGCGACCGCGATACCGAGGGCCTCGGTGAAGCCCTTGAGGAACACCGCGGCGAGCAGGGCGAGCAGCACCAGCGTGACCAGCAGGTTGTGGCCGTGCAGGAAGTGCGGGGCGTACGGGTTCTCGATGAGGTGCGCGGTGGCGTCGGCAGCCGACAGGGTGATCGTGATGAGAAAGTCGGTGGCGGCGAAGCCCAGCAGGACCAGGACGAGCAGCTTCCCCGACCACCACGGCAGCAGGTGTTCCAGCATCGCGATGGATCCCTCGCCGTGGGGGCTTGCCGACGCCACCTTGCGGTAGACGGGCAGGGCCCCGAAGAGGGTGAGCAGCACGAGGATCAGGGTCGCGACCGGGCTGAGGCTGCCGGCGGCGAGAGCGGCGATGCCGGGCTGGTAGCCAAGGGTGGAGAAGTAGTCCACTCCCGTGAGACACATCACACGCCACCACGAGTGCCGTCGATGCTCGACCGACGGCTGGGTGTGCGGCCCCGCGTGCCGCCGCGACCGCTCGGCCAGGCCCTGGAGCAGCCAGGTACGTAGACGCTGGTCGTGCTGGTTTCTCCGGAGAGGCTCTGTGACGGTCACTGCCAGTGCCTTCCATCGGATACGGAGTCGCGTCGAGGGTAAGGGTTCGTTCATAACCACATCCCGTAGTCGCCAGGCGGCCTACCGGTCGACCGTGCGTCACCCCGAAGGGCGATGTTCGACCTGTTGGCGATGTTCGGCCTGTTGAGGAAGCGCGACACAACGCGGCCAAACGAGCCGGAGTCTACGGCGCGGCCACGCCACACGCAGAGGTGTCCGGATCATTGGCCACGAGGGCATCCGGCTGCATTCATCATCCGTCCGCCCGGTGCCTGATCGTGTTGTTCGGCACATGATCCCGCGGCCGTGACCATCAACACGTAACCCTCGTCACAAGAGCATCGGCAAACGTGGCGGACCGGCCCGGCCGCGGTCACCGGCGGGCCGCGCGGCAGAGCGGAAGATTCCCGACGACGAAAATATTCGTGACACTACCGGAGATAGCGGAAATTTTTCGCTGATCCATTTGCTCCACCCTCGCTCCGCGACGGACGAGGGGCCTCGGGAGAGCCGAGGGACATCAGGAGAACGGCGCGGGACGCGCGGCCGGCAGCCGGCGGCACACCGTCCCGCCCGGGTGGCCGCCGGGACGGCGTGGATGAGCACGGCATACGGCCGGGCACGGCTTTCACGAAGAGGGTGACAGGGATTACGGGCTGACGAGGCGGCCGACATGGCGCGGCCGGGCACGGGCATTGCCCCCTGAGACGGTCCGGGGCACAACGGCCGTGCGGGATTACCTCCGGCCGGCGGGCCACCCGGCCGGCCGCCTGGATTCGTAGCCCCGGGCCCGGCCTACTTGGCCGGGACGTTCAGCGCGGCGAGCGCCGAAGCCCAGCGAAAATACTTCAGACTGGCCAGATCGGCCACTGTTTTGATGTTGAATGCCTCTCGCAGCAGCTCGCCGTCACGGTCGGAAACCCCTTTCAGAGCCGACACCGGGGCGGCCAGGATCTCCGGCAGCTCCCTGTCCGCCCACGCCTTGTCCAGCACTTTGTCGAGATCGATGGCAGCCATGATTTCCTCGTTTCCTCCTGGCGTCCGACGGTCCCGCCATCCGGCCGGCGGCCCCGGTGCCCACAAGTATGATGCCGCACCCGGAAACGCACCAGCGGCACCCACTTCCCGGACGCCCGCCGGGTGGTGGATTTTTCGGGCCATACGCCTGCACCGATGAAATCCGGAAAGTCACCAGAAACGTGCCGAATACCCTGGGTAATAGGGTTCGTGGGCCGACCCGCCGGCCGCGGTCCCGTTACAGCGGGCCGGCCGGGGAATTCGCCGCGGCAGCCGTTGCCCGCCCCGTCCGCCTGCTCCCCCTCTCT
>NZ_CEVIVD010000002.1:20604-22410 GCF_982290655.1 Protofrankia sp. CiP1_Cm_nod3 | reverse complement strand
CCCGTCTGCCTATTTCTCCCGTCCGCCGTCGGCCGGGCCGGCGTCTTCCGGTTCCCGCAGTGCCGCTTCCGGTTCCCGCAGTGCCGCGCGCTCACCGGGAGGTTGACCACCACGTCCTTCCGGACGAGCCGGAAACCGTCGAGAAGGTACACATTCATCATGATCATTACCGCCGATCGTGACCGCACTGCGTCCCACCGTTGGATGATCATCCTAAAAGGCTTTTCGTCGCGCAACGACGGTCTGTCCGCCAGCTGTCCGTCGGACATCTCGAACGTCCTGCGGACATTCCGGACAGATGTTCCGCGGCCACCCCGGCGGCCGTCCCGATGAATCTCCCGGCAGACGTCCCCACGGACGCCGGCCGACGGCACGGACGCGGCGGACAGGACAGACGGAGCGGACGGGACAGACGGAGGGGACAGACGGAGGGGACGGGACAGACGGAGCGGGCGGAGCGGTTCACGGTGCGGCCAGCCCGGTCGGGCGCAGGGGGCGGGCCCACGCGTGACCGTGGCCGGGAAGCGACCAGCCGTGAGGATGCCACGGGAATCATGCGCGGGACGCGAACGCCCCGCCACGATCGCGGCCCGGTCTCCCGGCGGAATGCCCGTGGCCCACCAGCGGGCCCGCCCAACGCGGACGGAACGGTTCACACATCAGATACGGCACTTCATTCCCGCTCCGTGGACGCGCGCAACCTTCCCCGACATCGGATATCATGTATATAATTCTGGCCTTTACATCGTCCTACTCGAACGGCACATCGCCACCTCCGAGGAGAGGTTCCCGTGGCCAGACGACGACCCGGTTCGGTTGCTCGCAAATCGCGCGCCGAGCAGGTAGCCGCTGACATCGAGGGCGAGATCCTCGAGACGCGGCTGCCGATCGGCGCGCACCTCGGTCGGCGCGTCGAGTTCATGGAACGGTTCGGCATCAGTCCGACAGTCATGAACGAGACCCTGCGGATCCTGCGCAACCGGGGCCTGGTGGGCGTACGCCCGGGCACCGGCGGCGGCATCTTCGTCGCCAGCCTGCCCCCACAGGTCCGGCTGGGAGCGATGGACCTGTGGTTCCACGACTCCGGTACCCATCCCCTCCAGCTGTTCGAGGCCCGGATGCACCTCGAGGCCGGCCTGGCCGCCGTCGCCTTCGACCGCGCGACCGCCGGTGACGTCGACGCGATCCAGGACGCCTATGACCACATGGCCTCGGCCCGGGACGCGCGCGGCTACGTCGAGGGCGCCATGAGCATGCACCGCGCGCTGGTCACCGCCGCGCGGATCCCGGTGCTGGACGGCATGCACCAGAGCGTGGTTGCCCTGCTCGAGGCGACGCTGAGCCGGGCGACGTTCGTCGACGGCCACGAACCGATGCTCCGGCACAGCCTGAACGTGCACTCCGACATCATCGAGGCGATCCGCACCCGTAATCGCTTCGCGTTCGACAGGGCGATGAAACTCCACAACGACGACCTGATTCGAACTGACGATCCGCACCCGTCCCCGAATATCAGAAAAATCTCCTCCGCCGGCACGCGCGCCCCAGTGGCCGAGCTGACCGGATGATGACTGGGCAACGCCATTGCCCGTTGCTCGCGGCGGGCACCGGGTCCGGCTGACGGCGCGGGGACCGGGCATTCATCACGGTTTTGTTCCCGGTCCGGCCGGTGATACCTCACCTGACGCGCCCCGCACCGCGCCGGGGGCCACCAGAGCCGCCGGCCGCGCGACGATGTTCGTCATCGCGCGGCCTTCGACCGTCACGACTGCTGATCGTCACAGGTTCCGCCCGTCACAACCGCCC
>NZ_CEVIVD010000002.1:0-20576 GCF_982290655.1 Protofrankia sp. CiP1_Cm_nod3 | reverse complement strand
CCCCGGCACCAGGCGGCCATGGCATCTGGCCGCCCCCACGACCGCCTGGCCGTTGCGGCGCCTGAGCGTCAGGACCTGACCGGCTGTCTGACGTCCGCAGCCTCGGCGGGCTGTTCGGCCGGTGTGTCGTCGGCGGCTGCCGCCCGCTCACGGCGCCGGCCCTTCGTCCCCTGCCGCCAGACGGCGAAGGACACCGCGGCGAGCAGAGCGACACCGTTGAACATGTCGTTGAGCCACTGGACCCCGGTGACGAACTGCAGGCCCTGCACGCCGGTGGCGAGCACGTAGACGGCCAGCAGCGTGCCCCAGACGTTGAACCGGCCGGGCCGCAGCTGCGTCGAGCCGAGGAAGACCGCGGCGAACGCCGGCAGCAGCAGCGCCTGGCCGAAGGTCAGGGACGGCCCGGACAGGGACGCATAGAAGATCCCGGCGGCCCCGGCGATGGTGGAGGACGCTATCAGCGACAGCCACGTCCAGCGGCCCACGCTGATCCCGGTCAGCCGCGCGGCTTCCGAACTGCCCCCGATGGCGTACAGGTAGCGGCCCACCGGCGTGTGGTCGAGCAGCCACCAGACGATGAACGCGAGCACGAGCATGTAGAGGACGATGATCTGGAAACCGAGCACGGTGTGCTGGGTGAAACCGGTCCACGCCGAACTGACCGGCGGGAACGGCTGGGTTCCTCCCGAAATGATCGTCTGAACGGCGGCGACGACGGTCGCCATGCCGAGCGTGGTGACGAAGGAGTTGACCTTCAGTTTGACGACGATGAACCCGGACAGCGTCCCGATCGCGGCCGACGTGACGACCGCCACGAGAATCGCCGGGCCCATGCCCACGTGGTGCACGGTCTGCAGGTCGACCACGAGCACCGTCGACAGGTTGGTCACCGCGCCGATCGACAGGTCGTACACGCCGGCGGTGAGCGGGATGAGCAGGCCGAGGGCCAGCATCGCCGACACCGCCTGAGCGGCGGCCACCGAGTGCAACGTGGCACTGGTCAGGAAGAGGTCCGGTTTCCAGATCCCGAACACGATGATGAACGTCGCCCACAGGTAGAGCCCGCTGTAGTTCTGCAGACCGAAGCTGAACCTGCGCCTGTCTGTCGCGCTCATGAAATCCCCCCATCGTTCGCTCCGAGGCCCGCCCCGAGGTCTGCGCCGAGGCACGCGTGTGAAATTGCCGCCGCCGTGACGGCGCTGCCGGCCAGGGAGGCCGCGATCCGCCCTTCGCGCAGGACCAGCACCCGGTGGCACAACGCCGCGAGCTCGTCGGTGTCCGACGAGCTGACGACGACGCCGGCGCCGGCTCTCGCGGCCTCCAGGATCTCCAGGTGCAGGTCGGCCTTGGCGCCGATGTCCACGCCCTGCGTCGGCTCGTCCAGCAGGAACACCTTCGGCGTACGGCGTAGCCACTTCGCGAACAGGACCTTCTGCTGGTTGCCGCCGCTGAGGGAGGACAACGGCGCCTCGGCCGCCGCCGGCCTGACGCTCAGACGCTCGATCCAGCCCGTCACCTCGCTCTTCTCCTGGCGCCGCGACAGCCGCAGGCGACGCCAGAACGGCGCGAGGTCACTGATCGTCATGTTCTCCCGCACGCCCAGGTCGAGGAAGCCGCCCTGTGTCTTGCGGTCCGGGGGGAGGAACGCGACGCCGGCCCTCATCGCCAGATCAGGCCGTGACGGCGGCAGGGCCGTCTGCCCGACGCGGACCGTGCCGGCCTGTCTGGGATGGGCCCCGAACAGGACCGACAGCAGGCTCTCCCGTCCGGAGCCGGTGATCCCGGCGACCCCGACGACGTCACCCGCCCGTATCTCCAGCGAGATCCGGTCGATCGGGCCGGCCGAGACCGCGTCGGCGACCAGCAGCGGCTCGTCGTGCTCCACCGGCAGTTCGGCCGACACCCGGTGGACGTCCTCGAACTCCGTGCCGACGAGCAGGGAGATCAGCTCCGCCCGGCTCACCGAGGCGACCGGGACCCGGGCCACCCGGTGGCCGTCGCGGAGCACGGTGATCGTCGTGGCCACCTGGAAGACCTCTTCCAGCCGGTGCGTCACGTAGAGAACCCCGACTCCGCGGTTCGCCACCGTGCGCACCATCGCCAGCAGATGCTGCACCTCCGCGTCGGGCAGAGTGGCGGTGGGCTCGTCGAGCACCAGCAGCGACACCGGCGGCGCGGACGCGTCCTCCCGGAGCGCGCGGGCCACCGCGACACCCGTGCGCTCGGCGGGCGAGAGCGTCCCGACCAGGAGATCCGGGTCGAGATCCAGCCCGACGCGGGCGAGGTCCCGGCGCGCTGTACGCCGCAGCTCCCCGTCCCGGACGGTGCCCCACTTCAGCGGGAACCCGGCGACCAGCGCGAGGTTGTCGGCGATCGAACGGGAGTCGATCAGGCCCAGGTCCTGGTGGACGAACCGGCAGCCGAGGGCGTACGCGGAGTCCGGTGAGCCCGGCTCCAGGGCACGGCCGGCAACGAGGACCTCACCGCCCGGATCGGGCCGGTGGTACCCCGCCAGGATCTTGATGATCGTGGACTTGCCCGAACCGTTCTCGCCCAGCAGCGCGTGGACCTCGCCGGCGGCCACGTCGATGTCGACGCCGGACAGGGCCGGATTGCCGAAGAACGTCTTGGAGACGCCGCGGACCGCGAGCGCAGACGGCTCGCGATCCGCGACGGACTCAGGCCGAGCACTCACCGAAGCTTCCACAGGGCCTTGAACTGGTCCGCGTAGTCCGTCGGCTGGTCATAGCTGTCGCTCGGCTCGACCAGGCTGTCCTTTGTCAGCAGCCCGACCGAGGAGAGTCCTTCGTTCTCGGGGATCGGCAGGCCCTGGGCGTGACGGATCGCCGCGTCGACGACGAGCCAGCCGGCGTAGCGGCCGCCGGTACCGGTGACCGCCGCGAACTGCCCGGTCTTCAGTCCTTCCTCCTGTGCCCTGGAGCCACAGCAGCCCGCGATCTTGACCTTGCCGCTCAGGCCGGCGGCGCTCAGCGCGGCGGGCAGCGGCTGCACGAACGCCGAGTTCGAGACGACGACGTACTTGATGGCAGGATCCTTGCGCAGCGCCGAGACGATGGTGCTGTTGATCGCACCGTTGCCCACGTCCGGAATACCAACCTTGATCTTGGTCACTTCACATCCGGGGCAGTCCTTGGCGATGGCCGCCTCGAAACCGGTCGACACCGCCCCGAGGTACGGATAGTCGGGGATGCTCACCGACAGCACCTTCCCCTTGGCGCCCGAATCCGCGATGAGCCAGGCCGACAGGAGCTGGCCCTGCAGAGCCGCGTAGTCAGAGTTCGCGACATTGGCAATGACCGTCGAGCTGATTTCCGCCGGCCCGACGAACACCGGAATGATCGGGACACCGGCCTGCTGGTACTGCGGGACGCTTCCCGACCAGAGGGCGTACGGCGCGGCAACGATGGACACGGCGACGGGGTTGTAGCGCAGCGCCTGCGTGAGGCCGGCGGTCAGCGTGGACGGGTTCGTCGACTGGAAGGGGATGCTCCTGAACTGCCAGCCCGCGGCCTCCGCGGCGGCCTGCACGCCGCTACCCACCACCTGACACTGCGGCTGCTCGCACTGCAGGTACACCAGGGTCTTGCCCGGCTCCGGCGTGGAGTTCAGCGGCGCGGTGATGGAGATCTTCGTCGGCGGCGTGAGGTAGGGCTTGATGAAGGCGTTGGCCCTCTCGACCTCGCCGCCCGCGGCCACCGACGAGGAACCGCCGGACGGTGCGGGGTTCTCGTCCGAGGACGAGCTGCCGCAGGCGGTGGCAGCCGTGGCCAGCGCGACGCAGGCGACCAGCAGGACACGTAAACGCATACGGCCGGCGGACCAGCGGGATCTGCCGGTGGGTTCTCCAATACTCACGCTATGAGTCGTCGGCATTTCTGCGGCTCACCTTTCTGGTGGTCGACGACGCCGGCGACAGGCCCCCGGCGTCGTCTTCGGATGAGTGCCGGTATCTCACTACGGCACGGTTCGATAACGGCACGGATCGCTATGACATACAGATCGCCACGGCTCTGTAGCGAGCTGTCGGTGAATAACCGGGCCGCCCGGACGCACGGCTGGACGTACGGCCGGTGATCAGTCGATGTTCGGGATTTCGCGTCCTGCCCGCCGGAAGCGGGTGGTCACCCGCGGACGGCCGCGGTGAGAACGCCGGTCACGCATGCGGTTCGCTGTGGCGGACGGTCCGCGGCCGCCGGCCCGGGCCTCGCGACCACGGCCGTCCCGTCGCCGGGCGTGATCGTGCCCCACCGTGACCGCGTCCTGTCACGTACCGGCTCAAAGCCGGGGACGGACAGCACGGCAAGGGCGACGCCACGCATCCGACCAGACCGGGACCGGGTCGGGATCCGTCGAGTCCAGCAGCGTGTGGACGGGCACTGCTTGCGCATCGGCCATCCAGCACATCAGGCACCTCCTCCCCCCAGGGGCACCGCGGCGCGATGGGCGAGCCATCGATGACGCCAGGACCACGGCCGTCGGCATGCGCCGACCTGGCCGTGGCGAGTCCGACAACACGATCGGGTGACAACCGCTTCTCCACGTTCTGGTGCCGGCTGGCAGCCGATGTACAGGTCAGACCCGATGTGTGACCTTCGTTACGTCCGGAAGACTAGGCATAATGCATACACAATGCAAGGGGTATTTACGGGCGATCAACGATCATCGACCAGCCGGGCGCACGCCGAGGGAATACTCGACACAGCGCACCCATAAAATTACTCAAAGCCATCTGACGACTCGCCCCACCAGGCCATCGACGACGAAACCCGATTCTCTCGCTACTTTTTGATACCAACAGCTCGCCAGCCCCGACTACTCTCCGAAACCAGCCGCCCCTCAGCGCGGACTGCTCTCCAGTGCCGGTTACTCTCCACGCCGACGGCTTCCTGACACCGACGGCCGCCCCCACAACCCACGACCGGCACGGCCGCCACCCCGGGACCGTCCCGAACCCGGGACCGTCCCGGACAGGCGGGCGCCCCGCTCACCCGCCCGGCGGAGGCTCGGCCACGCTGCCCCGGAGCGGCCGCGACGGACTCCGGGCGGGGCGGCCTCCCGCCTCACCAGCCACCCCCCGCGCCAGGGGCCTGACTGAACGCGCAGACCGCCCCACCGCAGGGAAAAAACCGCTGCCATAACGACGGAAACCACCTACGGCCGCGGTCGATACCCGTCGGCCGTAGGTGGAAACCGCTGCTGTGGCGACGAAAGCCACCTACATGTTGCGTCGTTCGCATGTTGCGTCGTTCGGGACCGCTAGCCATCAGGGAGATCCGCCGCCGGCATCGGGGGCCGTAGCCGACTGACGGGACAGCCCTCAGTCCCCTCAGTTCGCCGGAAGAGCCTCCTCGAATCCCAACGCGCGCAGCACGCTGCCAGCCGCCGACACGACCCTGGCGCTCCCGACGATCGGCGCGATGGCGGTGCACACACCCTGGGCGTCGGCGGCGGTCAGCCCGGCGTCCCGGGCAACGGCGAGGTTCATCAGATAGGAGACGGGCGCCGAGTCCATGGCGATGAGCGCGGCCAGCCGGACAAGGTGGTAGGTACGTTCGTCGAGGCCGGACCTCTCCAAAGTGTCCAGATGCATCTGAACGAGCTCTTCAAGCACCGGGGAATCGCCTTTCGCGATCGCGCCGAGGGTCCGCTCAGGGGCCTGCGTCGCCATTTGTCGCTCCCTCTGGATTATTAGCGCCTCAATGACATCAATACCCAGACGTCCCTACCCCGCGAGCGACCCGTAAAACACGGCGACCCGAACCGGCAAAATCATCATTTTTACCGGATGACACGGAAACGACATACATTCCCGGCTCGGGACGGCCCGGCTACGGAATCATCCCTGCCAGGGCAGCGGAACACCGAGGGCATGCGGCCGGGCGGGCCGGCAGGTCCGTGTCGGGCCGCATCAGGTGCACCACCTGCCGCCGGCAGCGGCCCGTGCCCCGCGTCAGATCTCGCCTGTCACTCCGCCAGGGCTGGTCTGGGCTGGGCTGGTCTGGTCTGGTCTGGTCTGGTCAGCGTCGGCTCGGGCAGCGCGGGCGCGACGGCCCGCCGGGACGAGCCTGATCCACTCCGTGGCCTGGCGGAGGCCGGCGCTCATGACTCGGCCAGGAAGCCGGAGAGCGCGGCGGCGAGCGCGGCCGGCTGATGCTCCTGGATGTTGTGGCCCGCCTCGATCTCGACGATCTCGGCCCGTGGGACGCGGGAGCGGAACTCGCCGACCGTCTCCGGTGTGAGGAACCCGTGCGTGCCGTGGACCAGGAGCACCGGGACGGCTGTGGCCTCCAGCGCCGGCCACAGGTCGCGGAAGTCGACGTTCAGCCGCGCGTCGGGAGGAGGGCTGGCGAGGTGGTGCTTGAACACGACCGTGCCGTCGTCACGCACCCGGGTGTTGAGCACGACGCCTCTGGCGAGCGCCCGCCGCGAGAACCCGATCCCGGCGGCGAGGGCCTTCTCCACGATCTCCTCGCGGGAGCCGAACACCTGCGGCCCGGCGAGGAAGTCCCTCACCTGGGTGGCGTCCTCGGCGCGCAGACCAGGACTGACATCCACGATGACCAGGCGTTCGACCAGATCCGGACGCGACTCGGCCAGGGCGATCGCGGTGACGCCTCCCAGCGACTGGCCGACAACGGTCTGCCGTGCCCCCGGCGCGACGGCGTCGAGGACGGCGGCCACGGCCCGCGCGTTCGGACGCGGGGCATAGTCGAAGTCGTCGCGCCATGCCGAGTCGCCATGGCCCGGCAGGTCCACCGCGAGGGCCGGCCGGCCGAGCGCCAGGAGCGTCGCATCCCAGGTGTGGGCGTTCAGGCCGCCGCCGTGCAGCAGCGTGAGGTCCGGAGCGTCACCCCAGAGCAGCGCGCTGACCGCACCGGCCGCGGTCGTGGCGCCAACCCGGCGTACCGCTGGCAGGCCGGCCGGGGCGCCTACCTCCGCCGCGTCCTCGGCGAGGAAGGCGAACTCGTCACGATCGTCGCTCACCATCGTCCTTCCGTCACCGCATGTTTCACCGACACGTACCTCACCCGGTCGGAAACCAGCACCAGTAACTCATCTCGCCGCGGTAACGACAACCAGTTTCCCAACGCCCCGTTTGTCGGCCGGTGGGCTCTTCCAGGCCCAGCGCGGCCCGCGGGGGAAGCGGGAACGGTCAAGCCGGCCGCCCGGGCGCCGGCCCAGCGGATACGGGCCGGCCTGACAGAAACCCCGCGACACAACTCGCGGTGACGCGACGGCGGGCCGAGCCCGGCTCCGACGGTGAGCCGCCCGCAACGAACATGTTCTTCCGCGCTATGGAGCCGGTGTGACGAACTCGGGCTGGTCGAGCAGACGGAGCCAGCTGCCGTCGGGCTGCCTGCGGGCCACCTGGGCGCGGGCGCCCGCGCCGTCCCTGGCCAGGGTGGATGTGAGCGCGATGTCGCCAGTTATGAGGGTCGGCAGCGGCGGCTCCAGCTCGAAGCGGGGCACGTTGACCAGGATCTTCTCCCACAGGTCCTGGATGGCGGCTCGGCCGACCGTCCGGCTGCCGGGCGGGTAGGCCATGACCGCATTCTCCTCGTAGAGAGCCGCAATGCCCGCGGCGTCCCCTTCGTTGGCGCGCTCCACAAAAAGACGCGTAAGGTCTTCCGGCTTCTGCGCCTTCTCTTTGGCGGACATAAGCGGTTCCCTTCGATGCGAGTGCGGATCAATGCGAGATCGGAAGTGCTCACTTTCAGTGAACACGAACCAGCGCCAGCAGTCCAACATCTGTTACTGCTCGGAGCTGGCATCTCCGGATATGCAACTCGGGCAGCTGGAGTACTTCGTCGCGGTCGCCGAGGAGGCGAACTTCACCCGGGCGGCCGAGCGGGTGTACATCAGCCAATCCGGAGTCAGCGCCCAGATCCGACAGCTCGAACACGAGCTCGGAGCCGTTCTCCTCGACAGGTCCGGCCGGCGGTGCACGGTGACCACCGCCGGAGCCCAGCCCGTCGGCGAGCCGACCGTTTCTGGAAGATCATGAAGCCAGTTCCGAAGCCCGCCGCCAGGCCGGCGTTGTTGACCACGATGTCCAGCCGGCCAGTGTCGGTGGCCGCCTGGCCGAAGCCCCGGCGTCCGCCCGGCCCGAGGCCTCCAACGAGATCAAACGCGCCCTCGTCGGATACCTCCTGACACCACCCTGACCGGCCGGACAGTTCGGCGCGCTCCCCGCCGACGCCGGTATCACCGCCCGTATCGACCAACACCCGTCAGACAGGCCCCTGACGCTCGTTGCCCGTGTGCGGGCCGGGCCTAACGCTCGTTGCCCGTGTGCGGGCCGGGCGAGCCGGCGTCGTCAGCCGGCACGGAACGTCCGCCCGGGTGCAACCGCCCGGCCGGGCCCTGCGCGAACGTCGTCAACAACGTGGTTGTGACGGTGGTCGCGAAGTCCCGCACCGCCGGGCCGGTCGCCCCGGGGCCGCACACGTCGGTCACCGCGCACACCCACGCGCTGGTCCCCGAGTCGAACACCCCCGCGCCCGAGTCGGCCGTGTAGTAGCTGATGTCGGCGTGGTCGGGCCGGCCGTGGCAGACGACCGGGGAATGAGCGAGCACCTCGATCCGCGATGGTGTCGGATATGAAAAGTCGACCCGGTCGTACTCGGACCCGACCATTCCCGGTATCCGGGTACCGGCGGTCACCCCCGTGCCGGCGAACAACCAGTGCGCGGGATTCTGGACGACCAGGTCTGCGTGCACCGGATTGCACTGGTACATACCGCCGGTGAGCGCGCTCTCCGGAGCGGCCGCCGGTGGGGCGGGCCAGTTCGCGGTCACGGCGGGGTCGTTCACACCGTAGAGCGGATCCTCGGTGGCGACCTTGTAGGCGGTCTCCAGCCGGTCGGGCCCGGTAGCGGTCGGCCCGAGCCGGATACGGCGATACACCGCGTTCGCCCCCAGAAAGGCGAGGTTCACCCCGCGGTCGCGGGCCCGTGTCAACGCGTCCCGCATCGCGGGCGAGTAGTACTCGTCGTGCCCCATGGAGATGACCGCGTGCGCGCCGTCCAACAGCCGCGGATCGGCATGCAGGTCGATGTCGGTGGCATACGCGACGGGCAGGCCGAGCTTTTCCGCGAGAATGATGACGGGGGCCTCGTTGCCGGTGAAGTCCGCCGCGCCGTCACCGTAGTCGTACGGCCGGTCGAACGAGACGACCCGGGCCCGGTCGTCAAAGCCCTTCGGGCCGTGATAGAGGCTGTAGCCGCCCCAGGCGTTGTACGCCTGCCAGGTGGTGACCGCGCTCAGCATCACCAGCCGCCCGGCGGTCGTCGGGCTGCGGACCGTCAACGGAACATACGTCTGGAACCCGTCGGCGTCGTCCAGCCGGATCAGATAGGCGCCGGGCGGCCAGCCGCCCGTGTCGAACGTGGTGGTCGGCTGCCAGGAGGTGGTGACCGTGTTGGTCTTCGGGTCACGGGAGGCGGCAGCCTGCACCCGGCCGGGGAAAGGCCCGGCCTCGGCCACCAGACGGCAGGTCCGGCCGCCGTACCAGCCGATCCGGAACACCGAGGCCCTGAACGAGGCGGCGGTCGTGGAGGCGAACAGGCGGACGCCGTCCCCGGGCCGGACGCTGGCGCGGTCGAGCCAGCCCTCCACCGCGTGGTTGTAGCCGAGCCGGGCAAGACCGCAGTCGCTGCCGGGCCTGGCGTTCTCGGCGTGGACGTCGAGCCCGCCAGCGGCCGGGCCCGCCGCCGACAGCGGTCCACCCACTGGGCCGGCGGCGGTACTCGCGGCACGGCCCGGCGCCCGCCGGCCGCCCGCGGCGGGTGCGCCACTGCCGCACCCGCCGAGAAAGACGACGTAAACGAGCGCTGCCGTCAGCGCGACCGGGATGGATGCCGGTCGCCTCGGCCACCCCGCCGGCCCACGGCAGGAAACCGGACGAGCTGGTGTGCCGGCCCTCCGTGTCAACGTCACCTCGCCAGTGTCACGCCGGCTTTCGTGGCTGTCGCCCGGAACCTGCCCAGCGGGCCGAGGGCCGCCCTGCCGGAGGCCGTCCTGTCCAGGACCCGTCGTCGGCCACCCGTGATGGCGGGTCCAGCCGTCAGGGGACATTCGCCACGACGGTGCTGGAGCTGGATCCGACGACGTTGCGTCGTTCCTGGACGTGGGCGTGGGCCATGAGGCCGAACAGGACCGCGAGCAGGACTGCCGACGACCCGGGAGTCCCGAGGTCGAGGCCGCCCTTGGCGAGCGGCTTGGTGAGGAAGTCACCGGCGGTGGCGCCGAGGGGGCGGGTAAGCACGAAGGCAAGCCAGAACAGCGTCACGTTCGATACCGCGGACGCAGGTCTGAGGGCGAGCAGCAGACCGAGCAGCCCGACGATGAGCAGGACGCTGTCGGCATAACCGAGCCCTGAACTGTCGGACAGGAAGTCTCCCATGGAGGTCCCGAGAGTGTTCGAGACAAGGATGGCCGACCAGAACAGGACCTCTCCCCGGAAGGTGTCGATGTCGCGAATTGAAAACGTCAGTCCGGTGATCTTCCACACTATGAAGATGGCGACCAGCAACGAGACCAGGATCGCCGCGCCGACGGGGTATCCCAGCCCCAGGCCCTGCGGCCCCCAACCCAGCGAACTGGCCCCTTTGGCCAGGTACTTCGTGCTGGCGTCACGGTTCATGAAGTCGGACATCGTGGTGCCGGCCGTACTGGTGGAAAGAATGACCGTCCAGTAGAAGAACGGATTGTAACGCCTGGACCTGAGCTGCACGACAAGGGTGATTACGAAGATCAGAAAAAGTACTGTCGTCGTCAGGAAGTACCCGAGCCCGAGGGTCTGCGCGAACAGGTCACCCGCGGTCTCCCCGAGGGTCGTCGCGGCAATCTTCATGACCCAGAAGGCCAGGGTGATCTCCGGTAGCTTCTTCATCACCTGCCGGCCGCCACCGGCGACATCGACTTCGGTGAAGATTTCCGGTTTTGCCATTGTTATCCCTGTCTGTCTGACAGCTCGGAACACGGGGGCGTCGGACGTCCGTCGCTCGAGGTTTCGTCCCAGCCGGCCAGGGGCCGATCGATGGCAAGGACGAGGGTGACGAGCGCGCCGCCGTCCGGGTGGTTGGCCGCGGTGGCCCGTCCGCCGTGGGCCGCCGCGATCGCGGCGACGATGGCGAGCCCGAGACCAGCGCCGCCCTCGCCGCGCGTCCGGGCGGCGTCGGCACGGCTGAACCGGTCGAAGGCGCGGGGCAGGAAGACAGGTGGAAACCCCGGGCCGTGGTCACGGACCCGGAGCAGGACAGCGGCCGGACCGGTCCCGGTGACGGTCTCCTCTGGTGACAGCGTGGCGCTGACCTCGATCTCGGTCTCGGGAGGCGCGTGCCGGACGGCGTTACCGAGCAGGTTGTCGACGGCCTGGCGCACCCGGTCGGGGTCCACGTCCGCCAGCAACGGCCTTTCGACCGTGAGCCGCAGACGTGCTCCCTTCATGCGCGCCGCGGGTGTGGCCGCGCGGACGGCGTGGCGGAGCAGGTCCGCCACGCAGACCCGCTCCCGGTGGACGAGCTGGCCGGGATCGGTGTCGAAGCGGGCGAGAGCGAGCAGCGCCTCGGCCAGCCGGATGAGGCGATCGGTCTCGCCCGCCGCGCCGGACACCGCCTCGGTGAGCTCGCCCATGCTCCGTCCGGGCCGTAACGCGAGCTCCAGCTCGGCTTTCAGGATCGTCAGGGGGGTGCGTAACTCGTGGCCCGCGTCGGCGACGAAGGCGCGGTCCCGGGCGCGTGCGGCGTGCAGCCGGTCCAGCAGGTCGTTCATGGTGTCGGCGAGCGCGGCGATCTCGTCCCGGGTCGGCGGGACCTCGAGGCGTCCGCCCGTGTCGGCGACCCCCATCGCGGCGGCCTGGCGGCGCATCCGTTCCACCGGCCGCAACGCCGCCCCGGACAGGAGCCGCGCGGCGAGCGCGGACACCGCGACCATCGGCACGCTCGCGAGGACCATCACGTTGCGGACCCGGTCCTCGGCGGCATCGATGATCCTCGTCGGGGAGCCGACCAGGAGCACCACCCGCCGGCCAGGGGTGAGCGTCAGTGGTTCGGCGCGTACCCGTGTACTCTCCTCGCCGACACGCACGGTGACCAGCACCGGCCCGGACCGGGCCGACGCGAGGACGTCCCCGCCGACCAGCGGCCGTGTCCCGGCCGGTGGGGACGCCGCGAGCACCCGGCCATCGGCACCGATCAGCTGGCCGAGCGGGCCGGCGGAGGCCAGCGTCGCGTCCAGCGGCACGTCGGCTCCGGTCAGCCGCGCCCGCAGCCCTTCCGAGCGGGCGGCCAGCCCGGCGTCCAGGGAGGTCCGGAGACTGGAGCGGAGCTGTAGGTAGAACAGCACCCCCACGCCAGCGAGCACGAACACCGTCCCGAGCGCGAACACGGCCGCGAGCCGGACCCGCAGGGGCATGTCGACGCCTCAGCCCGGCCGTTGGCCGGTGCCGGCCCGCAGCCGGTAGCCGACCCCGCGCACCGTCTCCACCTGGGACACCCCGAACGGCTTGTCGATCTTGCGACGCAGGTAGGCGACGTACTGGTCGACCACGTTGGAGGTGGCGTCAGAGGCGAAGTCCCACACGTGCTCCATGATCGTGGTCCGGGTCAGGACATCGCCCGGGTGACGCATCAGGTACTCCAGCAGCGCGAACTCCTTCGGTGAGAGATCCAGCGGCGCCTCGTCCCGGCTCGCCGTCCGCGTGGCCGGATCCAGCCGCAGACCGCCGACCTCCAGGACGGCCGGCCGTGCCACCGCCCCGCGCCGCATCAGCGCCCGCAACCGGGCGAACAGCTCCCCGAAACTGAACGGTTTCGGCAGGTAGTCGTCCGCGCCGATGTTCAGGCCGCGAATCCGGTCGGCGACCTCGCCGCGGGCGGTCAGCATCAGCACCGGCGCCCAGCGGCCGGCCGCCCGCAGGCGCCGGCACACCTCGAACCCGTCGATCCCCGGCAGCATCAGATCCAGGACGATCACGTCGTAGGCCACCTCGCAGGCCTGCCACACCGCGTCGACACCGTCCGAGACGACGTCGACGGCGAACCCCTCCTCCACGAGGCCCCGGCGCAGCAGCGCGGCGGTCCGCGTCTCGTCCTCCACCACCAGCACCCGCATGACCGCACGATAGGCGCCCCACCATGTGGAGACGATGTGAGCCGAACGTCGCCGGCCCAACACGGGACCGAACTCCGAGGCCGGTGACCAGCGGCTTCCCTCTCCGAGCATCGCCAAGCTGGCGATGCCCACTCCCGCGGCGCTCACTCCCGCGGCCCATTCCCGCGTCCCATTCCCGCGTCCCATGCTCGCGTCCCATGCTCGCGTCCCATGCTCGCGTCCCATGCTCGCGTCCCACTCCCGCGTCCCACGCTCGCAGCCCACCCTCGCGGCGGAGCGGCCCGCGTTCACATGCTCCTCACATGCGCGACGCCCTATCGTTGTCGCTCGTCACATGCGGACCAGCCCAGGTGACGAGCGACGAGGCGGAGCTCATACCGTGTGACCGCCAGCAACTCGGTCGTGCGGGCATGCCGCCGCACCTGGATCATCAAGGATTTCGACCACGTGAGCGTGATCAGTGTCGGGCAGGCCGCCGTCCTCGGTGTCGTCGAGGGAGTCACGGAGTTCCTCCCGATCTCCTCGACCGGACATCTGAAGATCACCGAAGGGCTGATGGGGATACCCGTCGACGACACGTCCGTGGTCGGCTTCACCGCGATCATCCAGGTCGGCGCGATCGCGGCCGTCCTGGTGTACTTCTTCGCCGACATCCGTCGTTTCGCCACCGCCTGGGCTCGCGGCCTGGCCAGCCCGCGAGCCCGGCAGAACCCGGACTACACCTTCACCTGGTGGGTGATCTACGCGACCATCCCCGTCGTCCTCGTGGGGCTCGCCGCCAAACCGCTGATCGACGGGCCACTGGCGTCACTGTGGGTCGTCGCCGGCTCGCTGCTCGCCGGCAGCGCGCTGATGTGGTTCGCCGACGGCTTCGGACGTCACAAACGGGGCGAGGACGACATATCCCTCTCCGACGCCATGGTCGTCGGATCGTCGCAGATCCTCGCTCTGCTGTTCCCCGGGTTCTCCCGTTCCGGCGCCACCATCTCCACCGGGCTGATCCGCGACCTCGACCGGGTCGCGGCCACCCGGCTGTCGTTCTTCCTGTCCATCCCGGCGCTGACCGGCGCCGGACTCTACGAGCTCAAGGACGCCGTCGGCGGCGGCGTGTCCGTGCCGTCCGTCGCCGTCGGCACGCTGGTGTCCTTCGCCGTCGCCTACGCGTCCATCGCCTGGCTGCTCAGATACATCGCCGGGCACAGCTTCAACGTGTTCGTCACCTACCGCGTCGCCGTCGGCGTGGCGCTGTTCGTGCTGCTGGCCACCGGAGCCCTGCACGCCTGACACGGGCGCACGGGCGCACGGGCGCACGGGCGCACGGGCGCACGGGCGCACGGGCGCACGGGATCAGACGAGAAGATCGCTTACTGACACCGGGACCAGGCCTGCCGTACGCAGGTTCGTGACGATGCGGGCAAACGCGGTGACGGTTCCCGGGTAGCCGAAGTGCATGCTCACGACCGAGCCGGGCCGGACGCCGGCGCGTACCCGCGCGACGACGGCGTCGGCTCCAGGGGAGGTGTAGTCAAGCGGGTCGACGTCGAAGTCCACGACCGTCCGGTAACCCGCGGCACCGGCCTCGGCGAGGATCAGTGGGGTGGCGGTGGAGGTGCCCGAGGGCCGGAAATAGCGGCCCTCGCCCGGAGCCAGCCGGGCCAGGACGTCGCGGCATCCGATGATCTCCGCCGCCACCAGGTCGGCTGGCAACGCCGTCAGTACCGGGTGGGAGTACGTGTGGTTCGCCAGTTCGTTGCCAGCCGCCAGGATGACGGGAGCAAGATCGCGATGCTCGTCCAGCCACCGTCCGACCGCGAACACGGTAATCGGGACCGAGAGTTCGGCTGCCTCGGTGAGCAGCCGATGCGCCAGGGAGAGATCCTGCTCCGCCTCGTGCGGGCCGAGATGGAAGGTCAGCGCCACCTGGGGACGGTCCCGCGGTCCGTGGGCGACCGCTGTCGCGGCCCCTCCCGGCATCAGCCCAGGTCCGGGAGGGGCCGCGGTGGCTGCCGCCCCTGAGCTGACGGGGCGGGCCGCGGCGGCAGACATCCCTGCCGACGCCGACGCGGGTGGGCTCGACCCACCGGTGGCGCAGGCCGCCAGCCCGGCGGCCGTGAACGCCGTGCCAGCGGCGGACAGGAACTGGCGACGCGATGATCGTCCAGCAACGCTCTCAGGCATGCGAATCCGATCCGGACGCTGGGGAGGTCCGAGTGTGGCGCCGAGCCGCGCCCAGGATATCGACGGGAAATTTTATGACAAAAGCTACTCAGCATGACGCCGATCCGCCAAGGATCCGGTGAAGCAGTCAGGACAGTTCCTGGGCCCCGACGCCGCGGCACAACCGGCGGATCAAGGTGAACAGGGTGTGTCCGCGCCTTCGACGACTCGGCCGCTGGGGTGTGTCTGATGGATGCTGGTCGATGTGGGCGCCGCCCGCGCGATCGAAACATCCGTCAGACACGCCCTAATCGACCTCCGCCCGGCTGAACCACGACCGAGCCTGCCGGGGAAGGCCCGGAGCCTTCACATCATCGTTGCTGCTGCCTCCACCGCCGACGGCGGCGCTCTCGACGGTCTCGACGGTCTCGACAGCGCCGCGTTGGATGCCGCCGCGCGTCACCGTCAGAAAGCCGACCAGTACGACGATCACAATAAGGGCGGCGAGGGCGACCAGGCCGTCACCGAGACCGACGCCGGACCTTCCGGCCGGCTTGCCGAGCCAGTCTGCGAACGAGGCGCCCAGCGGCCGGGTCACGACATAGGCGGACCAGAAGGCGACGACCTCACTCAGGCCGAACCGCCACCAGGCGGCCGCTGGCACCAGGATGACCACTGTGAACAGGATGGCCGAGGGCAGATAGCCGAAGTGCAACGAGTCCGCGGTGAGATCGCCCAGCGCGGTGCCCAGCGCGAACGTCACGAGCACGGTCAGCCAGTAGTAGGTCTCCCGGCGGCGGGTCACGATACTGTGGATCGACAGCGTTCCCTCACGCCGATGCCATGCGTACAAGACGGTCGCGAGGAGCACGACGTAAAAGACCGTCGAACCGATGTGGCCGACGGGCGGCCCGTCGGCGGCCATGGTGCCGAACACCGCGACCATCATCACCGCAAACCAGTAGACGGGAGCGGAGTAACTCCGGGCCCGGAACTGCAGCCAGAGCCCGAGTGTGAAGCCGAGGATGCCGACCGCGCCCGCAAGCACCAGGCTGAGGTGCGCGAGATAGTCCGAGGTCGCCTCGCCCATGCCCGTTGTCAGAATTTTGACGACCCAGAACAGCGCCGTGATCTCCGGGACCTTGGGGGCGATGGGCTCCCGACCGTGGGTCCGGCTGTGCGAGGAAGAAGGCATCGGTGTCTTTCCGGGTCGGCGACAGGGACGTTTCAGCGCTGCCGCAATACACCACACCGTTCATGTGACGGACGTGTGAGCGCATGCCGCGGCTCGAACGTCCATGACCGTCCCCACCGTCGCGAAACCAGCCCCCGAGTTTGACCCGGCCTATCTTTTCTCGGTTGAGGCGCCAGCACCATTGCCCGATGCTGGGGCGGCATCGGTAGAGTCATGCCATTCACGCAGGTTCTGTACCACCTCCTCGTAGAATTTCTCCAGTGTGTCCACCACCGATGTGACGAATGTACCTTTCCCGGCGCCACGTTTCGCACCAAGAGGAGCACTCAGGGAAATACGAAAGGCCCGAATCTCACAAGCCGAGCCAGTGATTAAAAGCTCCGGCTTCTGACGCACCAAGGCAAGAAGATCGGCTCGGGCAGCCTCTCGCGAACCTTGGTCGAAAGATTCAACCCGTAGATTCCCGTTTGCATCCGCGAGCTGCTTCATAATCCACTTCACTCGGGTGAGCGGCCGTCCTTGGCGAGGAGCGTCGATGCTGACCGAGCATCCAACCCGGCCCACACGCAGGTCCGCTGTCACAGTCACCGGGCCGACCGTTCCAGGGATCCGCAGCATCGTGGACAGGGTACCGTTCCGGCACAGTTCCTCGGCCAATGCATGCCGTCGCTGCGCCGCGTCCACCCGCCGGTTCAGGTGAGGGAGGACCTCGATACCCAGCAGCCCACCCAGGTGCAGGCACAAATAATGGGCAAGCTGATCGAAACGTTCGGCGACGGAAGGCAGTCCTTTATCCGCCGGTCGCAGCGTACCCACCGAGACACTGTCCCTCACAGCCACCCAGTGAGGCCCCATGTCGTCGAATTTGTCGGCGCCCGAACGTGGGTGGTCAAGGTACCGGAGGAACTCGGTGAGAATGTATTCTTGAGTGGCGTCCGCCACCGAGCTATTTTCGAGCAGAAGCTGGCAGCGGAATCTTATCTCTGCCCATGAAAGGTGATGAATGCCGACTTTCTTCGTTTTTCTCCCGTCGATCGCGACGGGGTGCCGTTCGTCCGCCGTTGTGATCAGGTTGGAGACGGTGATGACGGCATCGAATCGCTGTTCCCGAGCGATGTCCAGGTATGCCTCGACCTGCTCCGGGCGCAGTTCCCCCGTCCCGGTCTTCGCCTCGACCAGCGCCGTCCACGTACGCTGCCCCCGCGTCACCCGGATCAACCCGTCCGGCCGGTAAGGCTCGTCACCCCGGCTGAATGGAACCTCGATGAACGTCTCGACCTGGCCGGCGGGCGCCCCGAACCGGGTCGTCAGAGCGCGGCCGAACTCGCGCACGGATCCCACGACGGCGAGCAGAGCCGAGGTCGCACGCCGCTCCTGCTCCCCGGCTCCACCGATACCCGCCACCGGGAACAGCCTCGCCGACTGCCAAGCCTCCTTCGCATCCCCGGCATCCAACCGCCTCACCTTCGAGGCCGACAGCCGCCTCGCGGGCCTGCGTTTCTTCGTGGTCACCGTCTGGGTTCGCCGCTCCCTGGCCGGGGCTGGCGGGCGGGACACACTTGCCGGACCCACATCGTTGGGAGCATCTTGCACGGCGCTGGAGCCACCACTGACCGCGGAATCGGCGCCAGCGGGCGCCGCTGGCTCGGCGCGGCCGGGTGTCGGGCTTTCTTCCTCGTCAGCATCGACCTCGATGCCGTATTCGGTGACGAGTGCCGCCAGGCCGGTGTCGTATCCCTGACCGATCGCGCGGAACTTCCATTGCCCGGTACGGCGGTAGACCTCTCCGAGTACGAACGCTGTCTCAGTTGAAGCGTCCGTGACGTCGAAACGAAGCAGCTCCGTCGCGTCGGACCCGCGCAGCAGCCGCAGCCGCAGGTACTCCAGCCGCCCGAAGCCGTCCCCGGCCTCGCCGTCCAGGCTGGCGGCGAGCAGTACCCGTTCAACGCTGTCCGGGACGTCGTCCATGTCGACCTCAACGACGTCGGTGAAGGCCGTGTACCTCTCCTCCACACTGGAGGTCTTTCCACGGAGCCGGACCGCCCCACCCGCCCCGGACGGCTGGTTGTAGAAGACGAAATCGTCGTTTGACCGGACCTTGCCGTCGTCCCCGAGCAGGAGAACGCTCACATCCGCGTCAAGCGGATGCCCCTTCTCGGCAGCCCACTCAAGAATGACCGAGACAGAACCGATTTCGTCAGCCAGGGCACTGAGGGTGACGTTTCCCCCCTTGCGCATGGCCGCAACCGTCGCAGCGCACATACCGGGACCATATCCCCAAGACCTTGACCGGCAGAAAGCCCACTGGAATCACTACATCGGATCACTGTCGAGAAATCAGACACACAAGCGACACGCACTCTGCCGGCAGACAACCAAGGTTACCGACTGACTACCATGAGTGGTGAAGTATCGGACCAGCTCATCGTCGACCGGTACAACGCCGCAGCGAGCGAGGCGGCCGAAGGCTGCGATAGCACCGTCACACAGGCGACCAAGCTGGCGATCGAGACTCGGGACACCCTCATCCGTCAGGGAAAGCCGGTCACCATCCTCGCCATGCTGCGCGATGCCGCTCTGCGGGCGCATGAACTCGCCAAGGTGCGGGGCATCAACGTTCTCATCACCGACGTCGAGCGGCTCGCTGGCTCTTGGCCTCCACCTGGAAGCACCCTGCCCTGGGGCACCGCCCTTAAGAAGAGGGCGATTTGGGCCACTAAACCCTAATAGCACGCGACTGGGCGTCGATTTTGTAACGATCTTTAAGTGGGTTCGGCCTGTCCTGGCGCGGGTTGCGGACGGGTGCCGGCCAGTCGACGCGCCGGGTGCGTCCGGAATGCGCTAGATGCGGCAAAACTCCCGGTAGGACGCGGGTTGCTGAGACCTCACGTCGGAAACCAGGAGCTTCGGTGCCCCAGTCTGCTATGCCCGGCAGAGCATCTTCGGCCGGCTCACCAGCGAGACCGTCACCCAGGACCGGTACACCATCCTCGGCTACCTGCGCACCGCCACCCAACACGGCCACGACATGATGACCACCCTGCGTCAGGCGTTCACCGGCCAGCCCTGGATCCCGGACTGGCCCACCGCCCCCACCTGACCAAGCAGCACGCTCATCCACATCCCACACCGGAAGGCACCCGCCAACCGGCCATCACCCCACGCCACGAACCGGAACCCTCAGCACACCCGCTGAATGAATACCTCAATCGGCGGCGGTCGGTAAGCCACATGGGATTGTGTTCGCCGGCTCATGTCCGGACAGGCGTGCCAGAACGTCTCCTACGCCGCGGGACGAGGGACGACACGGACGTCGAGGTCGGCGTCGAACGCCTCGGCGAGCCGTTCCAGCACAGGCAGTGTCGGTACGGTGCCACCGGCCTCGAACCGCGCCACCGCCGACTGCGGTCATGCCGGCCGCACGGGCCAGGGTGAACGGCGGTTATTCCTCACCGAGAATCCGTAGACCGTGGTGATCCCTGAAGTAGGAGTAGTCCTTGAGGTTCAGGGTGGCGAGTGGCAGGTTATGGGTGAGGCAGCAGGCCGCGATCCACATGTCGTTGACCGGGCGGGGCTGTCCTGCCCGGGTGGCGTCCGCGGAGAGCCTGCCCCAGGTGGCAGCGACTGCCTCGTCGCCGGGCAGCACGGGGATTCCGGAAAGCCAGTCGGCGAGCTCCTGACGTCGGCGGCTGCCCCAGGCTCGCAGGTCGGTCCACTTGGTGAGCTCGCCAGAGGTCACGAAAGTGATCAATGGCCGACGGCCGATCAGGCGGATTGCCACGGGCCCGGTGAGCCTGCGCTTGTGGCTCAGGGAGGCGACGTCGGTGTCAAGGACGACAGGCTGCACGGCGGCTCAGGCGACGTCGCGCCTACGCTCGGCGTAGGTGAACGCGAGGAACTCGTCGAGCTCCTCGACGGAGTCGAAGGTGTCAGCAACAAGATCATCGATGGACAGAATGGGCTGGGTGCCCTTGGCGGCCAAGAGCTCTTCAACGGAGATCTGGGGACGCAGCGGCGGATACAGAGGACGATCAGCTTCCGGAGCACTCACAACGAGAACCTCCCCACTGACTCCCCCGCCCAACCA
>NZ_CEVIVD010000001.1:220778-225389 GCF_982290655.1 Protofrankia sp. CiP1_Cm_nod3 | reverse complement strand
CGGCTGAGGGGATGGCTGAGAGGGGGAGCGCGACGGTGGACGGGATGGCGGACATGGCGGACAAGGTGGCGGGCACATGTCCGTTCCGCCGGCGGTGGAGCCCGCCGGCGCGGGCGTGCCGTGCGCCGTTGTTCCAGCGGGATGCGCGGTTTTCCCCGGATTCGCCGTTCCCCACAGAGGCACCGTTCCCCGGAGAGGAGGTAACAAAATGCGGGACATCATGGTGGGCCGACCTTCCTCCCGTTCGCCTCGTTCCGGTTTGATTCGCACCGGCCTGCTACTCACAGTCACCAACAGAAGCAAAGAGTACGGAGGGTGGCCCGGCGACCGCAACCACTTCGATGTTGTCCCTGTGTCGGGAACCGTCGGACGATGCCCGAGAAGATGGCCCCGATACGGCACACAACCGTTCCGGCGGGCCCGTTGCCGCAGGTCAAGCGGTTAGATCATCAGGTGGTGCGGGCGACCGCCTCCACCATGGCGGCGGTCAGCGCGGCGACGTCTGGGCGCGTCATGACGTATGGGGGCATTGCGTACACCAACCGGCCAAACGGACGCACCCAGACCCCCAGCTCCACCAGCAGCGGCTGGATCACCCGCATGTCGACCGGCTCCCGGGTCTCGATCACCCCGATCGCGCCCAGTGTCCGCACGTCGGCGACACCGGGCAGCGCGCGGGCAGGCGCGAGCCCCTCGGCCAGCCAGGTCCGCAGATCACCGACCCGGCGCCGCCACGGCCCGGACAGCAGCAGGCCGATGCTGGCGTTCGCCACCGCCGCGGCCAGCGGGTTGCCCATGAACGTCGGCCCGTGCATGAACACGCCCGCCTCGGACCCGCACACCCCGGCCGCCACCTCGTCCGTGCACAGGGTTGCGGCCATCGACAGGTATCCCCCGGTCATGGCCTTGCCGACGCACATGATGTCCGGGCTGATCCCGGCGTGGTTGCAGCCGAACAGCTCCCCCGAGCGTCCGAACCCGGTCGCGATCTCGTCGGCGATGAGCAGGATGCCGTAGGCGTCGCACAGCTCGCGCAGCCGGGCCAGCCAGCCCGGGGCGTAGAAGCGCATCGCCCCGGCGCCCTGCACCACCGGCTCGCAGATCACCGCGGCGATCTCGTGCTGGTGCTCGTCGAGCAGCCGGGCGATACCGGCGACGTGCTCGTCCTCGCAGGGCTCGTCGAAGCCCGGCCGCGGCGCCTCGGCGAAGAGGTGACGCGGCAGCAGGCCGGTGAACAGATGGTGCATGCCGGTGTCCGGGTCGCACACGGCCATCGCGCCGGAGGTGTCCCCATGATATCCCCGGCGGACGGTGAGCAGCCTCGTCCGCCCGGGGCGTCCCCGGCCCCGCGCGTACTGCAACGCCATCTTGATCGCGACCTCGACGGAGACCGAACCGGAGTCGCAGAAGAACACCCTGGTCAGCGGCGGCGGGGTGATCTCGGCCAGGGTGCGGGCCAGCGTCACCGCGGGCGCGTGGGTCAGCCCGCCGAACATGACATGGGCCATGTCGTCGAGCTGGTCGCGCACCGCCGCGTCCAGGACCGGGTGGGCGTAGCCGTGGATGGCGGCCCACCACGACGACATGCCGTCGATCAGCTCCCGCCCGTCGGCCAGCCGCAGCCGCACCCCGGACGCGGACGCCACCGGGAACACCGGCAGCGGGTCGGTCGCCGACGCGTACGGATGCCAGACATGCGCCCGGTCGTCGGCGAGCAGCTCCCCCACATCGGCGTACCGAGCCGACGTGTCTCCCTCCGGACGATGCCGCGGACGATGCCCCATACGCCATGTCTACCGTGCCCCGTCCATCACGCGTCATACGGCGTACGCCGTCCCGCCCGTACCGGCCCACGGCCCACCGCCGATCCCGGCGCGCTCCTGGCCGTCTGAGCATCCGCGGCGGATGTGACGGCTGGGTGGACGGCATGTCCCGCGGTGGTCATGGCGGCCGGCTGTCGCGGTATGGACAGGCGGCAACGGACCATCGGCGTTTGCGAGGAAGCCGCGTGGAGATAATCCCACCGTTGGTGACAACGGCTGGTGACAGTTACTGGTGACAACGACTCCCACCGGGGAAGGCCACCATGTTTCAACTGATCTGGATCATCCTTGCCGGCCTCGTGATCGGCCTGTTGGCACGACTGGCCGTCCGGGGGCCGCAGCGGATCCCGCTGTGGCTCACGATCGTCGTCGGCATCGTCGGCGCGCTGGTGGGCAACATCATCGCCAGTGTGCTCGGTGTCCGCCACACCGGCGGTTTCGACTGGATACGCCACATCCTGCAGGTCGGTGTGGCCGCCGGCCTCATCGTCCTCCTCACGCCCCTGTGGCTCAACCGCAACACCCAGCGTCCCGACGAGCACCGCCAGTATCGGTAGGCCCTGGCTCTCCGACGTCCGCCGTGAGCGGCCCCGACCCAGTACCCGCACTGCATGATGGCCGTATGACGAACGGTGTCGACACGTTGTCGGAGACGCCCGAGGCATCGGAGACGATCACGGGGCTGGCCGCGGACTTCGACCGCGACGGTTTCGTGATCGTCCGCGGGCTGTTCGGCGAGGAGGAGACGGCTGAGCTCGGTGCCGCGCTCGCCGGCCTCCAGCGCCGGATCAGCACCGGCGAGCTCGACCGCTCCTGGGCCGGGGACGATCTCGGCGGCGACTTCGACGGTGAGCATCCGCCGTACGTGCACTATGTCGTCGGGGTGACGAACCTCTCCCCCGTCGCCGCGGTCGCGATCCGCCACCCCGTCCTGCTCGCGCTCGTCCGGCGCATCCTCGGCGACGGCTACTGGCTGTACGACGTGGACGATCATGGTGTGATCTACCAGGACGCCCGCCCCGGCGCCGGGATGACCTACACGCGGATCGGCTGGCACAGCGACCACCAGTCCCGGCCGACGTCGGACATCTGGCCCGGCGTGGCGCTGACCTTCCACATCGACGCGACATCGCCGGCCAACGGCTTCCTGCGGGCGGTGCCCGGCAGCCACCACGGGGACTGGGACGCCGTCCCCGCCGGCTTCGGCAGGATCCCCGGCGAGGTGGCGCTCTACTGCGACCGCGGTGACGTGCTGCTGCACCACAGCGACCTGTGGCACGCCGCCGCCCGCGCCACCGAGGATCCGCCCGGCGGCGTGCGCCGGCACATGCGCGGCAGCTACCTGGGCGGCCGCCCCCTCGCCGCCGGCGAACAGCTCGAGCCCTTCAACAAGAACGCCCTGCGCTGACCCCGGCCGCCCGCGAATTTCATCATCGTTGTGATTCTGGTGCTGCCGGAACGGCATCGGGATCACAACGGCCACTTGTCGGCGGTGAGGGTACGCGGGACGGCGGCGGTGGGTGGATGCGGTTGTCGGTGACGCGGGCGGCGCGGGCAGGATGGGTGCGTGGTCCTACCGATTCACGACATCAACCCGCTGCGTCGCCGGCCGGTCGTCACCTGGCTGCTGATAGCGGTCAACGTCGTCGTCTTCGTGTTCTTCGAGCCGGTCGTGACCTCGGTCGCCGGGGCTGACACCACGACTCCGGCGAGCGTCTGCGAGCAGGAGCGGTTCTTCGACCGCTGGGGCGCGGTCCCCACCGAGATCCTGGAGAACCGGCCCGCTTCGAAGGCGCTCACCGGTCAGGCCGTGGGGGTGGATCCGCAGGGCCATGTGCTCTGCCAGCAGGAGTCGCCGCCGCCGTACACCAAGCCACCGGTCCTGTCGGTGCTCACGGCGATGTTCCTGCACGGGAGCTGGCTGCACCTGCTCGGGAACATGCTCTTCCTCGGCGTGTTCGGCAACAACGTGGAAGACCGGATGGGCCGCTTCCTCTATCTGATCTTCTACCTGGCGTGCGGGTACGTGGCCACCTACGGGTTCGCGCTGTTCGAGTCGGACTCGACCACGACGCTCATCGGCGCCTCCGGGGCGGTGGCCGGCGTACTCGGCGCCTACCTGGTCGTCTTCCCGCGGGCGCGGGTCATCGGCCTTGTCACGTTCCTGTTCTTCCTGCCGTTCTGGCTGCCGGCCTGGATAGTGCTCGGGTTCTGGTTCCTGCTGCAGTATGTCTATTTCATCGGTATGGGTGTCGCCGAGGGCGGCAGCGTCGCCTACGGCGCCCATGTGGTCGGGTTCGTTTTCGGCGCGTTGGCCGTCCTGCCGTTCGTCCGCAAGCTGCGGGCCGCGGGGCCGGCCCGGTACCAGCCGCCCGACCAGTGGTGGGTCCGTCGGATGCCCTGGCCCTGACCGGCCGGGCGATGCGGGCCGGGGGTGGCTGCCGGCCCGCTGGCACCCCCGGCCGGCCGGCGGGACACTCCCGCCGTGTTTTTACGCTATACGCCCAAGAAGGGACGGGCCGCCGGGCTAGTCCCCCCGCCCGCCGCGGTCATCGCGGTGGACGGGCACGGACGAACGCGGCGGCCCGGGCCGGTCGCGCGGGCGGCGCCCGGACGCCTGCATCGACCAACATCCATCAGACACGCCCTGGCGGCGGGCTCCCGGGCCGGTGCCGGGCCACCCGCCGGTGGTCGGCATGTTCAGGCGGTAACCGGCGTCGACCGCCACAGGCGCCGCTTCTTCCCTGCCTTCTTCCCCGTCTTCTTCCCCGAGTCCTTCCCGGCCGGG
>NZ_CEVIVD010000001.1:219408-220750 GCF_982290655.1 Protofrankia sp. CiP1_Cm_nod3 | reverse complement strand
CCGGGAAGCGGCACGGCCAACACGGGCAGGTCGATGGCGACCGTCCGCCAGCCCTCGTAGACCTCCTCGGACGGGAACCCCCGCGCGGCCAGGGCCTGTGCGGCACCGACGAGCTGCTCGTACGTCCGCTGGTCGTCGACCTCGTCGGCACGCTCCTCCCGCGCGGCGTACCGGCGCACGACCGTGCCGCCGACCCGCAACGACGCGCCGCCTGACAGCGGGGCGGCTGGCGGTGCGCCCTCCGACGGTGCGTCAGCCGACGGTGCGTCAGCCGCGGACACGGCGGCTGACGAGGTGGTCCCGCCCAGGATGCGCGTCAGCGTCCAGGCGCGCACGAAGGTGACGGTGTGTGGCTCGTCCAGATCGGTGGTGGGCAGAGCACCCACATACTCCTCCAGAATCCTGACCACCTGTTCGACGGTCGCAGGACCCGGTTCCGCGCCGCCTTTACCCAGACCCATCTACAACATCCTCTCCAGATATGTGGATAACTCCGGACCGTGACAACCGGAGCATGACAGCCAATGACAACCGAACCGTGACAACCGCGGGCCGGCTCGCGGAACCGATAGCGCATCATCCCGGACGATGCGGTCGCTTCCGGCACCGGGGTGCTCACGAGACATCGCCGACACATACGCCCACAAGGTGTTTGCGCACCCGACCGGGAGCAAAGATCGACCAATCCGCTGATCGGGAATGGGGCGTCCCGGTGGGGCGCCGGGCACGACGCCCGTGCGGGCCGCCGCCCGGACGCGCTCCCCACGAGCCCCGCGGGCCCCTCGGCCCGGGAAAGGACCATCATGCGTACCCGGGTACAGGTCCCCTTCGCCGCCCTGATCTGGTTCGCCGTCGGCATCATCGTCGCGATCAACAGGGACTACCAGGTGCACACCGGATCCCAGCTCGCCACCTTCGTGCTGGCCGTGACCAGCTGGCCGGTCCTGCTCCTCGGCGGCAGCGTGCAGATCCAGCTCTGACCGGCGCCCGCGCCCGGGCCGCCTCCCTCGCACGGGCGCCGGCCGGCTGCCTGACCGGGCCCGGCTCACCTCCCGTGGGCACCCCTGGGCGGAGAGCCACGCCGGCAACGGTGACGGCACAACGGTGACGGCACCCGCGGTGGCAACGCCGGTGACGACGCCACGCCGGTCGGAACCGGGGATTCGGCCGGCCCGACACGCCCGCTACCAGTGCTCCGCCACCGGGCGTGTCGGGGTATGTGCCGGCCGCGGCAAAGGAGGGCATCTCGTGATTACCCGGGACCTGCGGGTCGAACCGTTCCAGCTCGGGCTAGAATCTGTTTGCAGAATATGACGTGCGGTTACAGGCATCCCAGTCCAGA
>NZ_CEVIVD010000001.1:200221-219131 GCF_982290655.1 Protofrankia sp. CiP1_Cm_nod3 | reverse complement strand
CATCCCAGTCCAGACATCCCAGTCCAGACATCCCAGTTCGGGCGGCACGCTTCAGGCACCCCAGTCCAGGCAGTCCGGTTCAGACAACCCGGTCAGGCGGAGAAAACCGTGTCAGAAGAACCTGCGAACGCGGCCGGGCCCACCGATGCCACGGTGGGCGCCACGCCCATCCGGGTCTTCCTCCTGGATGATCATGAGCTGGTCCGCCGCGGGCTGCGTGATCTTCTTTCTGAGGAGCCCGACATCGAGGTGGTCGGCGAGGCCGATCACGCCGACGGGACGGACCGGGCGATCCTCGCCGCCCGGCCCGATGTCGCGGTGCTGGACGCGCGTCTGCCGGACGGCAGTGGCATCGAGGTGTGCCGGCAGGTCCGCTCCCGCAACCCTGCCGTCGCCTGCCTGATCCTGACCTCGTTCGACGACGAGGAGGCCCTGTTCACCGCGATCATGGCGGGTGCCGCCGGGTACGTCCTCAAGCGGGCCCGCGGTACCGCGCTGGTGGACGCCGTGCGGCGGGTCGCGGCGGGCCGCTCCCTGCTCGACCCCGCGGTGACCCCCCGGGCGCTGCGCCGCGCGGAGCAGGAGCCCGTCCACGACGAGCGGCTCGCCACCCTGACCGAGCAGGAACGCCGCATCCTCGCGCTCATCGCCGAGGGCCTGACCAACCGGCAGATCGCCAACCGCCTGTTCCTGGCGGAGAAGACCGTGAAGAACTACGTCTCCAGCCTGCTGGCCAAACTCGGGCTGGAAAGCCGGACCCAGGCCGCCGTCTTCGCCACCAAGCTCGCCCACTGACAGCGGCTCGTCCGCTGACGAGAGCCCACCGGCAGCGGCTCGTCCGCCGACGAGGGCCTGCCCGCGGAGGATCGTCGCGCGCCGGTGCCCACCGGCCAACGAGCATATAATTACTCTCGGTAGCTACCAGTCGAGCCGTGCCAGGCCGCGTAATGCCGCCGCGGCAGGCACGCCCACCCGGCTGCCGGTGCCCACCGGGGCTGCCGCTGAGGCTGCCCGCCGATACCACCCGCCGAGGCCACTGGCTCCTGAGGCCGTCCGCCGCCGGGGTGTTGCTGGCGGCCGAGGCCGCCTACCGTCGGACGGCGTGCCGTGGCGCCGTCGCGCAGCCGGCCGGATACATCAACAGAAGCACATGGATAAAAATGCTGCGACAATTCGCCGAGTCGACGGCCGCTCCGGAGTCGACCTGGTCCGCGTCGTGGAGGGTGACACCTTGATCAATAAGGTCCTGGTCGCGAATCGCAGTGAGATAGCCATCCGCGTCTTCCGTGCCGGGCACGAGCTGGGCCTGCGCACGGTTGCCGTCTACACGCCCGAGGACGTGGGCTCGCAGCACCGGACAAAGGCCGACGAGTCCTACGAGATCGGCAAGCCCGGCCACCCCGTCCGCGGCTACCTGGACATCGACGCCCTGCTGGCGGTGGCGAAAAGGGTCGGGGCGGACGCCCTGCACCCGGGATACGGCTTCCTGTCCGAGAGCGAGGCGCTGGCGCACGCGTGCGAGCTGGCCGGGGTCACCTTCGTCGGCCCCCCGCCATCGGTGCTGCGGCTGACCGGGGACAAGGTCGCCGCCCGCGAGGCCGCGGTGGCCGCGGGCCTGCCGGTGCTGCGGGCCTCGGCGCCGGTGACCGAGCCGGCCGCCGCGCTGGCCGTCGCCGAGGCCGTGGGCTTCCCACTGTTCGTGAAGGCGTCGGCGGGCGGCGGTGGCCGCGGGCTGCGCCGGGTGAACCGTCCAGAAGATCTTGAAGACGCGGTGACGAGCGCGATCCGGGAGGCGGCGGCGGCCTTCGGGGACGGCACGATCTTCCTCGAACAGGCCCTCGACCGGCCCCGGCACATCGAGGTGCAGGTCCTCGGTGACGCCACCGGCGAGATCGTCCACCTCTACGAGCGGGACTGCTCGGTGCAGCGGCGCCACCAGAAGGTCGTCGAGGTCGCGCCCGCTCCCCTGCTCGACACCGCCGTGCGGGACCGGCTGTGCGCGGACGCGCTGGCGTTCGCCCGGCACGTCGGCTACGTCAACGCCGGCACGGTGGAGTTCCTCGTCGCCGCCGACGGGTCGCACACCTTCATGGAGATGAACCCTCGGATCCAGGTCGAGCACACCGTCACCGAGGAGGTCACCGGCGTCGACCTGGTCGCAGCGCAGCTACGGATCGCCGGCGGCGCCACCCTGGCCGACCTGGGCCTGTCCCAGGAGTCGATCAACATCCGCGGGGCCGCGGTGCAGTGCCGGGTGACCACCGAGGACCCGGCGGACGGCTTCCGCCCGGACACCGGGAAGATCACCAGGTACGAGTCCCCGGGCGGCTCGGGCGTCCGGCTGGACGGGGCGATCTACCAGGGCGTGGAGATCACCCCGTACTTCGACTCACTGCTGGTCAAGGTGACCGCCCGCGGGGCCGACCTGGGGCAGGCCACCGCGCGGGCCCGCCGGGCGCTGGCGGAGTTCCGGGTCCGTGGCGTGCGCACGAACGTGAAGTTCCTGCAGCGGCTGCTGGCCGAGGAGGACTTCCTCGCCGGCCGGGTGACCACGTCGTTCCTGGACGAACGGCCGGGGCTGTTCCTCGGCGACGGCGGCACCGACCGCACCAGCCGGCTGCTCGACCGGCTGGCCGCCAGCAGCGTCAACGGCCACCGGCGGCCGGCCGCCACGCTGATCGACCCGGTGGGCCTGCTGCCGGCCATCCCGGCCGGGGCGGCGCCGGCCGGCTCCCGGCAGCTGCTCGTCGAGGCCGGCCCGCGCCAGTGGGCGGAGCGGCTGCGGGCCGAGACCCGGCTCGCGGTCACCGACACCACTCTGCGTGACGCCCACCAGTCGCTGTTGGCGACCAGGCTGCGCACCACCGACATTCTCGCGATCGCCCCCGCCTACTCCCGGCTCCTGCCCGGCCTGCTGAGCCTGGAGTGCTGGGGCGGGGCCACCTACGACGTGGCGCTGCGCTTCCTCGCGGAGGACCCGTGGGAGCGCCTCGCCGCCATCCGCGAACGGGTCCCCAACGTCTGCCTGCAGATGCTGCTGCGCGGCCGCAACGCCGTCGGCTACACCCCCTACCCGGACGACGTGGTCCAGGCGTTCGTCGCCGAGGCGGCGGCGACCGGCGTCGACATCTTCCGGGTGTTCGACGCGCTGAACGACATCGAGCAGATGCGGCCGGCGATCGACGCGGTCGTCGAGGCCGGCGCGGTCGCCGAGGGCACCCTGTGTTACACCGGCGACCTGGTGGACCCCGCGGAGCGGATCTACACCCTCGACTACTACCTGCGCCTGGCCGAACAGCTCGTGGCCGCCGGCGCGCACGTCCTAGCGATCAAGGACATGGCCGGGCTGCTGCGGCCGGCCGCCGCGCGCGTCCTGGTGGCGGCGCTGCGGGAGAACTTCGACACCCCCGTGCACGTCCACACCCACGACACCGCCGGTGGCCAGCTGGCCACCCTGATCGCGGCGGCCGAGGCCGGCGCGGACGCCGTCGACGCCGCGTCCGCGCCGCTGTCGGGCGGCACCAGCCAGCCGAACCTGTCCGCGCTCGTCGCCGCCACCGACCACACCCCGCGGGCGACCGGGATCAGCCTGGCCGCGCTGTCGGCGATGGAGCCGTACTGGGAGGCGGTCCGTGACCTCTACGCGCCGTTCGAGGCCGGGCTGCGGGCGCCGACGGGTGCGGTCTACCGGCATGAGATCCCCGGCGGGCAGCTGACGAACCTGCGCCAGCAGGCGATCGCCCTCGGGCTGGGCACCAAATGGTCCCAGGTGCAGGAGTGCTACGCCCTGGCCAACGACCTGCTCGGCAAACCCATCAAGGTCACGCCTACCAGCAAGGTCGTCGGGGACCTGGCGCTGTTCATCGCCGGCGGTGACATCGACGTCGCCGTGCTGCGTGAGCATCCCGAACGCTACGACCTGCCGGCCAGCGTGCTGGGCTACCTCGCCGGCGAGCTCGGCACGCCACCGGCCGGCTTCGCCGAGCCCTTCCGCGAGCGCGCGCTCGCCGGGCGGCAGCCGGCCGCGCCCGTGACCGGCCTGGAGCCGCAGGACGCGGCCACCCTGCGGGTGGCCGGAGCGGGCCGGCGCGAGACGCTGTCCCGGCTGCTGTTCCCGGGGCCGTGGAACGACTACACCGCCGCCGTGGCGGCCTACGGCAACGCCGCCACGGTCCCCACCGAGGAGTTCTTCTACGGCCTCACCCCGGGCCGGCCGGTGACCATCACCGTGGAGCCCGGTGTGGAGGTCATCGTCGAGCTCAACGACGTCGGCGAGCCCGACGACGCGGGCATGCGCACCCTGTACCTGCGGGTCAACGGCCAGCCACGGCCGGTGTCGGTGCGGGACGCCTCGATCGCGACGGTGTCCAGGGCGGCCCGGCGCGCCGATCCCGGCGACCCGGCGCAGATTCCCGCGGGGCTGCCCGGGCTGGTCACCTACACGGTTGCCGTCGGTGACCAGGTCCGCAAAGGTGACCGGCTGGCCACCATCGAGGCCATGAAGATGGAGGCCGCCGTCACCAGTCCGCACGCCGGGACCGTCACCGAACTGGTCCGCTCCTCCGGCGTCTCCGTCGAGGTCGGTGACCTCCTGCTCGTGGTGGCCCCCGCGCCGGTCCCCGGCTGAGCAGCTTCTTCAAGATCGCCCTGATTGGTACGACTCCGGGCAGGGTACCGCTAGCACGTGACTGTACCCATAGCACGCTCCGCATGCGCGCAGCGCCCCGGTCAGCGATCCCGAGAACAGGGGCCGCTGACCGGGGGAAGGACTGTGTGTTTGGTGCGGGAGCATGTAGTTCATCCGGTGATTTTTCTTTGTCGAGCCGGCCGTAGCCAGGCACGGGAGTACCCGAGGAATGGAGTCGTACGCCAGTCAGACAAATATGGAGGTACGCGGGGCCCGGGACGGGAGAATACGGTTCCGCGTACTCGGGCCATTGGAGGTGTACGGGTCTGACGGCACACTGATCGATATTCACCAGCACAAGCCGCGCGTGCTGCTCTCACTGCTGCTCCTCAATGCCGGGACCTGGGTGAGCATCAACCGGATCTGTGCCGTTCTATGGGAGGACGAGCCGCCGAGATCATCGTTCGGAAACATCAAGACCTACGTGTCCCAGTTGCGCCGGGCCCTGCCACCCAACCATGCCGAGCACAGCAGAATCGAAAGCCGGTCAGGCGCGTACCGCATCAACTTGGCACCCGGAGAACTTGATGTGTCGGTCTTCGAGAAGATGGCATATCGTGGCCGGGAAGCATTGCACGGCGGAGCCGACGAGAGCGCCCTCGAGTACTTTCAGGAAGCGCTGGGGCTATGGCGTGGCCAGCCTTTCGATGAATTGCCGGAGGACACCACCCTGGCCGAGGCGGCACGCATGGAGGAGCAGCACTGGGCGGTCCTGGAGGACTTGATCGACGTACACCTTTCCCATGGTCATTATGACGTCGTCCTGCCCACGTTGCGCGCGCTCACCATTGAATATCCCCTGCGGGAGCGCCTGTGGGGCCAGCTCCTGCTCGCGCTGCACAGGTCGGGTCGTCGCGCCGAAGCCCTGTCCGCCTACCAGGCCGTGTACCGGTTGCTGACCAACGAGCTCGGCATAGAGCCAGGTGCGGACCTGCGCCGGCTTCATCAGCAGGTACTGGGCGGCGACCTCGACGTGGGCCAGGACTGACGGCCGGGGAGGAAGGACGCGGTAGACGCCGCGCCACCAACGGATGTACGGGGACTGAACCAAGGCTGAACCTGTCGCCTGCAAGGTGGAAGGTGGCCGGTTGTCCAGCGCGGACAGCAGGCCGGCCCGGATAGAGATCGGTGCGGCCGGTGAGCGGCCGGGCCGCCCGTTCAACATCACAAACTCCGAGGGGGAATTTCGATGAAGGCTCCGTACCAGCCACCGGCTCTTCAACGAATCGGTGCCTTCTCCACGGTGACCGAAGGCTACTACGGCTACCACCGGCGTAACTACTACGGCGGGTACCACGGGTACCGCAGGTTCCGCGGGTTCCGCAGGTTCCGCTACTAGGGGCGCCATCACCGCCGTTCAAGAACGGGCAGGGAAACGGCGGTCGTCCGCTCCTGGCCAACACAGTGCGGAAGTTGGAGACGGCGGGTGGCGACGGCCCGGGCCGGGTGTCACCACCCGCCTTATTCAGTCATACCCACCATTGGGAGGGACGGTTCGACAGGGAATTTCGACAGGGAATGGTGTGGCACCCGGACAGCCGCCGGAGAAAAAATGCTGACGCTACGGGAGAACATCGTCCATACGGAAACCGACTACGGGACCGCGCTCCTGGATGAGCGCAGCGGTCAGTACTGGATGCTCAACCCGACCGGGACACTCGTATTGCGGGTGCTGCTCGACGGTGGTAGCGCCGCCGAGGCCGCCGATTCGGTGGTCAGAAGTTACGACGTGGACGCGGCCACCGCGGACCGGGATGTACAGAGCCTGCTGGACGGGCTCCACACGGCCGGGCTTGTCGCAACCGGCACCGCTTCCCGACCGGACACCGCTTCCTGACCAATGACGCGCTCTGGCGGATCCATCGGGCGCGCGTCGACGGAGCCGCAGAGGAGGCAGAGGAGGTGGCACCGCGATGAGCATGCCGATGTCGTTGGAGCGCCGAGGAGGAAAACTCCCTCTACGGCGACGGCCGCTAGCGATGGCCGCGGTCGCAACCGCCCGGCTGCTCGCCACCCAGCCACCCGGCCGGATCCGCTCCGTCCTGACCTGGTTGCGCCGAGGCGCCACGCCGGCCGGGTATCAGCAGGCGTTGGCCGCACGGGATGCCGTCACCGCGGTGAGCATGGTGTGCCGGGGTGCGCGGGGCTGCGTTCCCCGTTCCGTTGCCACCGCCCTGGTCTGCCGGGCTTCGGGGGTCTGGCCCACCTGGTACGTCGGCGTGCGCAGGGTCGGCCCGTTCGCCGCACACGCCTGGGTGGAGGCGGACGGGGTGATGGTGGGTGAGCACGAGCTGGCCGGCTACTTCCGGCCGCTTATCGCTGTACCTCCGGAAGGTGCCACGGTGTCAGGCGCCACGGTGTCATGAGTGCCATCGGCGAAACGAGTGAGGAGACCGCGGTCGAGCCGCCGCCAACGCCGACGACGCCGGATCGGGACAGCAAGCAGCGGAACCGTGACGCGCTGCGAGTCGGTGGGTTGTGGCGCCTGCTTCGCGGGCACGGCCGGCCGATAGGCATCGCCACCGCGCTGACGGTACTCGGGACCGTCCTCGGGGTCGCGCAGCCGCTGCTGGTGAAGAACGTGATCGACGCCGCGCAGGCCGGCGGCGTTCCCGGCTCGCTCGTCGCACTGCTGTTCGTGCTGTTCGTCGGCCAGGCGTTGGCCGACACCCTCGGGAACTACCTGCTGGAACGCACCGGTCAGGTAATTCTGCTCGGCCTGCGGATCCGGCTGGTCGATCACCTTCTGCGGCTGCGGGTCGGGGTGTATGACAAGCAGCGCATGGGCGACCTGATCTCCCGGGCCAACAGCGACACCATGCTCGTCCGCGAGGCAGTGGCCTACAGCTTCTCCGCGCTCCTCACGAGCGCGGTTGGTGTCATCGGCGCGGTCGCGATGATGATCTGGTTGGACGCGTTGCTGTTCCTGTTCGTGCTGCTCGTGGTCTCGCTGGCCGGGGCGATGGTTCTGGGCGTGCTGGTGCGCATCCGCATTGCCTCGGAACGCGGCCAGGCCAGCGTCGGAAGCATGACCGCGGACCTCGAGCGGGCGCTCGCCGCGATCCGCACCGTTCGAGCCAGCCGCGCCGAAAAGCGCGAGAGCGAGCGCATCGGCGGCCACGCCCGGGACGCCTACCGTGCCGGGGTGCGGATGGCCAAGTTGGAGTCGGTCGTCGCCCCCTCCATGCAGTTGGCCGTCCAGGGCTCGGTTCTGGTGGTGTTGTTGATCGGTGGGGTGCTCGTCGCAAAGGGCTCGACGTCGCTGGGTGATCTCATCGCCTTCCTGCTCTACGCCACCTACCTCGTCATGCCGCTGTCCGAGCTGTTCGAGGAGGCGGGGACGCTTCAACGCGGAATGGGAGGGCTACAGCGCGTCAACGAGGTCTTCACGCTCCCCCGCGAGCCGGACAGCGCCGGCCAGGACGAGAACAGTGCCGGAAGGCCCGGAAGGCCCGGAAAGCAGGGCCCGGTTCAGGCTGCCGGCGGGCTTCAGGTCCGGGCCAACAGCGCATCGGGCAACGGCCGGGCTGCCGGACAGCGGGGTGACACCCCGTCGATCGAGTTCCGCGACGTATGGTTCGGATACACCGACGAACCGGTGCTGCGGGACGTTTCGTTCACAGTGCCGTCTCGCGGCCACATCGCGCTGGTCGGCCGGTCAGGTGCTGGAAAGTCCACCGTTCTCCAGCTCATCGAGCGCTTCTACGAGCCGGACCGCGGGAAGATCCTGTTCGGCGGCCGGGAAGTGGGTGCGATCGACCGCTCCGCGTCCCGCACCTGGGTGAACCTGGTCGAACAGCAGACCCCGGTGTTGCACGGGACGCTCCGTGACAACATCGCCTATGCCGTGCCCGACGCAACCGAGGACGAGCTGCGCTGGGTGGTCGGCACGGCGGGCCTCGCCGAACTGGTCGCGCGGATGCCCAACAAGCTGGACGCCGAGGTCGGTGACCACGGCGTCCAGCTGTCCGGCGGGGAACGTCAACGGGTCGCCATCGCCCGAGCCTTGCTGGCCCGGCCCGCCGTGCTGCTCATGGACGAGCCAACCTCTCAGATGGACTCCCTCAACGAGAGGGCACTTACCCGTGCGATGCGTGAGATTTCAGCCACCAGCGCGCTTCTGGTCATCGCGCACCGGATCTCCACGGTTCGCGCGGCCGACCGGATCATCGTGCTCGACGAGGGAAAGGTGACGGCCACCGGCCGCCACGAGGAGCTGATGCGGGTGAGCCCGCTCTACCGGGAGCTCGCATCCAGCCGGCTGGACGCCGACACGCGGGCCCCGGCCGGGCATCCCATATAGATGGAATGGAGCGATGGGCAGAGCGTCGGTGAACGGGCTGGAAGAGGATGCGGCGGAAGGATCCCGCGGGCCGGTGGCCGTCGGCTCCGGCAGCCGCGGGTACGCCTGACCGCATCGCCCGCGGCCCCGGAAGAAGGGCTGGCCCGTGCCGGCCGTCAGCTCGCGGTGCTCGTCGAGCCCGTGACGCTCGCTCCCCGTCGGCTTACCGAGGCCGACCAGTCGGCGGACGGGACAGGATCGAGGGGAACAGCCGTCGTACCGTTCCACTGGTAACGCACCGTCGCCGCGCCCCCGGTGGAGCAGCACAGCGGGTCATCGGGCCGGTAAAGCTGGTAGGACAGCGCGACGACGTCGCCGGTGGACCACAGCCATTCGACGGCCGCGCTCGGCAACTGGGTGCCGGTGCCGACCAGACGGCCGCGGTGGAAGAGGAACGCCTGCTGGGGATGGCCGTCCACGGCGGCGGTCCACCGTCCGACAATCACGCTGAGGTCGTTGTCCGGGCGGTAGCCGGCCGTCCCGGTGGGGGTGTAGCCGTGCTCCCGGACGACCGCCACGGCGGCCGTCTCGGTTCCGTCAGCCCCGGAAGCGGCCTGGGAGACCGGTGCGGACACGGGCTCGACGGACAGGGACGTCCCCGGCCCGAGTGGCTGCGGCTGTGGCGCCGACGCGGCGAGAACACGCCCGTCACCCCACCCGGTCAGCGCGACCGTGACGGCCACCAGGGTGGCCACAAGACAACGACGAAAGGCCATGACGTCCCCTCTCCCCTGCCCGCTCTCTGCCTTGCCCACGCTCTGTCCTGCCCGTTCCCCGGTCCTGTCCGTTCCCTGTCCTGCCCGCTGCCCGCGTGTCAGGGCCGGCTCCCCGCCGTGACCCGGGCACCCGCTGGCGGGGATACCCGTTTCACACCCGTCTACTCGGCCATTCGTCTTCCGCTGCCTCCGGCCGGCTGTCTCTGGCCGGCCCAGCCGGGACAGCCAATAAATCGACGAAAAGGTAAAACGAATGCCTGGTATCACGACCAGGTGTCGGAAGAACAGCCATCGGAACACAAAAACCACCGGAGCACGGACGAAAGAATACGGACACCTACAACGATGCGGACAGCCGGGGCGGAAAAGGAAACAAACCGGTACGGTACGGCACCCGGGCGCGTCACATGTTATCTGGACTGTCCGCCCTGCTGGTGAGCCACACGCGGCACATGCGCGTTTCCGCTGTCTTCTGCCGGACATGGCCGTCCCGGCCATGAGAGACCGGCCCGGCCACCCCGAGACCGGCCCGGTCGCCCGGGCCAGACCGGTCCGCGCGCGATGCCACGAGCGCGATACCACGGAGGTGGCACCGCATGTAAGCGCCCAGGAGACGCCGCGCGTAGGCGCGCTGCGGGGCCGGAGCGCGCGCGGCGCTACGAGGCGGCCAGGAAACGGTCGAGGACGCGGACGCCGAACCGCAGCGACTCGACCGGCACCCGCTCGTCCACACCGTGGAACATGCCGGCGAAGTCCAGGTCCGGCGGCAGCAGCAGGGGCGAGAAACCGAAGCAGCGGATACCGAGCCGGGAGAACGACTTGGCGTCGGTGCCCCCGGAAAGCATGTAGGGGACCGGGCGGGCAGCCGGATCCTCGGCCTTCAGCGCGCCCGCCATCGCGTCCACGAGCGGACCGTCGAAACCGGTCTCCAGCGCCTGGTCGAACACGACCCAGTCACGCCGGACGGCCGGGCCGATCAGCTCGTCGAGCTGGCGGAGGAACTCCTCCTCCTGGCCGGGCAGGAAACGGCCGTCCACGTGCGCGGTGGCCTCCCCCGGAATGACGTTGACCTTCTCCCCCGCGTCGAGCTGTGTCGGGTTCGCGGTGTTGCGGATGGTCGCCCCGATCATCCGGGCGATCGGGCCGAGCTTGGCGATCGTGGTCTCCAGGTCGTCGGCGTCGATCTCGATACCGAGGGCGTCGCCGATGGAGTCCAGGAACGTCCGGACGGTCGGGGTCAGCACGATCGGGAAGCGGTGCCGGCCGAGCCGCACGACCGCCTCGCACAGTGCCGTGACCGCGTTGTCGTCGCTGACCATCGAGCCGTGCCCGGCCCGGCCGGCGACGGTGAGCTTCATCCAGGCGATGCCCTTCTGGGCCGTCTCGATGAGGTAGAGGCGCAGGTCGTCGGAGACCGTGTAGGAGAAACCGCCCACCTCGCTGATCGCCTCGGTGCAGTCGGCGAACAGGTGCGGGTGGTTGTCGACCAGCCAGCGGGCCCCGAGCCGGCCGCCGGCCTCCTCGTCCGCGACAAAGGCAAGAACAAGGTCGCGTGGTGGCCGCCGGCCGGAACGCAGCAGGTCACGGACGACCGCGAGCGTCATCGCGTCCATGTCCTTCATGTCGACCGCGCCGCGCCCCCACAGGCTGCCGTCGACGATCTCGCCGCTGAACGGGTGGACCCGCCAGTCCGCCGGGTCCGCGGGCACCACGTCGAGATGGCCGTGGATGAGCAGCGGCGGACGGTGCGGATCGGCGCCCTCGACCCGGGCGATGACGCTGGTACGGCCGGGCTCGGACTCCAGGATGGTGGTCTGAAGGCCGACCTCGGCGAGCTTGGCCGCCACGTATTCGGCGGCGGCCCGCTCGTTACCGTCGCCGTTGCCCCGGTTCACCGAGTCGATACGCAGCAGGTCACGACAGATCTCGACGGCTTCGTCCTGCGCGGCCGCGCTCACCGGCGCTGGGCCTGCGGCTGCCGAGCCCGCGGTCTGTGGCCGGGCCGGGGGGATGTCGTCGGACGCGGGGAGATTGCTCGCCATCAGACCAGTCTGCCAGCCCGTCCGGCCCGGGCACCCATCTGCACCCTGTGGAGCTGACCGCGGCGAGTGCGTAGCCATTACGGGTCCGTCGTAGATGGTTTTTGGTTTTTTTGGAGATCAAAAATCGACGAGGACACGTCAACACCGTTGACTACAACGTGACTTACCCGCCGCGAGCAGAGGATCCCGCCCTGGCTACGGCTCGAGGTGGCAGCGCGGGCCCGCGCCCTGCGCGCCGAGGACGTCGTACGGGTTGACCAGCGCGCAGCGGTCTATCGACAGGCAGCCGCAGCCGATGCAGTCGGTGAGATGGTCGCGCAGCTGCTCCAGCCGCCGGATGCGGGCGTCGAGCTCCGCACGCCAGCGGGTGGACGCCCGTGCCCAGTCCTCCCGGGTGGGACTGTGCTCCTCCGGCAGCACGGCGAGGACGTCCCGGATCGTCGCGAGCGGTATGCCGACGCGTTGCGAGGCGCGGATGAAGGCGACCCGGCGCAGGACGTCCCTGCCGTAGCGACGCTGGTTGCCGGGGGTGCGCCGGGCGCGGATGAGGCCCTGCCACTCGTAGAAACGCAGCGCCGAGGTCGATACACCGCTGCGCGCGGCCAGCTCGCCGACCGTGATCTCCCGGACTTTCCGGACCGGCTGTGTCATGCGGACCACGGTAGCTTGACTTAAACCTTTATTGAGCTCTCAGGCTGGTGTCCAGGACGAGATCAACAAGATCGTCGGTCGTGGTGCCGTTGGAAACCGCCGGGAACCGAGGAGGACCTGCCATGCCAGAAGATCAGTTGCGGCTGGCCGTGATCGTGGGCAGTACGCGGGAGGGCCGGTTCGCGCCCGTGGTGGCGAACTGGTTCACCGGTCAGGCCGAACAGCGCGACGACCTGGCGCTCGACGTCGTCGACCTGGCCGAGGCACGGCTGCCCGCCGTGCTCACCAGGCAGCCGCCGCCCGAGGTGGCGGCGCTGGCCCCGCGGCTGGACGCGGCCGACGCGTTCGTCGTGGTGACACCGGAGTACAACCACTCCTATCCCGCCGCCCTGAAGAACGCCATCGACTGGTACTACACACAGTGGCAGGCCAAGCCGGTCGGGCTCGTCTCCTACGGGGGCCTGGCCGGCGGGCTGCGCGCGGTGGAACAGCTTCGCTTGGTATTCGCAGAACTACATGCGGTAACTATTCGCGAAACGGTCAGTTTTCACAACGTGCGGGAGAGGTTCGACGCCGCCGGCCAGCCGAAGGACGCCACCGGCCCGGGCACCGCGGCCAAGACCATGCTCGACCAGCTCGTGTGGTGGGCCCGGGCACTGCGCGACGCCCGGACGGCCCGCCCCTACGGCACCTGATCCCGCTCGGGCCCCGCTCGGACGGCCTCCTCGCCCGTCGTTACCCGGCAGGCGGGGCAGGCCGGGCAGGCCGGCGGAGCCGGCCCAAGCGCCTGCCGCCCATGGCGTCGATCTCCCCGGCTCAGCCGCCCGCCGGCCGGCTCCCCCACTCCCCCGCTCCCTTCCCACCGCCTCATCCCGGGACCTGCGGAATTACCGCGCGGGAGCGCATCGGGATCATTATAAGAATTCATCTTCATGATGATCGTTGCTGCTCGCCGGAGCCTGTCGTTCATCGCTCCGAAATGTAAATTTTGCAGGCGTTGGGCTGCCGCGACGTCCATCTCCGCACGTACCACGGCGGCGGCTGGCACACTGTGTCCCACCCTCTGGAGACAAGGCGAGGATGATGACACACTCGTGCCGGTCGCCCATCCGCCGGACTCGTTTTCCGGCGGCTCGCGGTGTTCGCGTTCGCTTTCGTCCCGGCGTGGCGGGTGGCCGGGGCCGCGTCACGACGCTCACAGTCATCTCGGTGGCTGTGATCCTGCTCGCTCAGGCCACACCGGCCCAGGCCGCGGACTCCACCCAGTACGGCCGTGACTCCTCCCGCGGCCTCGGCGTCGCCGTTCCGTTCAGCGGTTTCACCGACCGTAACGGACAGGCGGTCCCCATCTCGGGCGCGGTCGGGGTCGACCTGGTCCTCGGCTCGACCGCGCAGCCGTACCTGCCATGCCAGAACTACAATCCGCAGACCGGCACCGGCGACACCTTCATAAACGCCTGTGAGGTACGCGGTAGTTACACCACCTACACGCGCTTCGCAACCGGCCAGGGTATTCTTTTTCCGCACGGATACTTCATGCCCGACGTCCAGCCGGACTACGTCAATGGTGGTTCGCTGCGCACCGACTGGGGCGCCCGAACCGCCGGGCTCTCGCTGGAGTTCTACCCGGACGTCGCGCTCGACCAGGAATACGTCCACTCCCGTTTCTACGTGGACTATTTCAACTACCGGGCGAACGGCTGGACCTACTCCTACCACGTGGGAACGATCAAACTCGTGACTCTCGCGGATCCGGGCACCACCCGGATCATCGGCACCGTGACCCGCAACGGGGCGGCCCCGGCCGCGAAAGAGATCAAGTTCACCATCTTCGGCGGTGACGCCCGCTCCTCCGCCGACTACCCGATCTCCTCCTTCGCGGTCACCTACAGCAACGGCACGGACTGGACCAGCGGGGCGATGTACGCCGGGGCGCAGCGGGTCACCGTCGACGACACGGCAACCGGCCACCAGTGCGTCTACGATCTGCCGCGCATCAGCGGCCCGGACAACCGGCTGGACTTCGACGTGGCCCGCCCCGGTTTCGGCCGCGGCGGCGGGCACTGCAACTTCTAGGGCGCCGCGGCTCCCCAGGACACCGTGGCTTCCGGCAAGGTACCTGTTCCGACAGGGCGCTCGGCTTCCACTAGGTTGAGTCCCCTGGTACGGACCACGCCCGCGGTCGAGGACCGCTGATCGGCTGTTCGACGGTTGTCATGATCGCCGAACAGCCGATGCCGGTGCCGGTGCGCCTGTCGGCTCCTGTCGACGGGCACGGGTGTGGCCCACAGCTGTTCCGCTGACACAGGAGGCTGACACGCAGCGCAGTCATGGCACCGGCACGGAGCCATCCTCTCCCTCTCTCCCTCTCCCTCCCCCGCCCACGGGACCGGCGATCCGGTCGACGGACGGGGCCGCGAGCGGGCCCGCGACGGGACGGGTACGTAAGTGGCTGCCGCTGCTGACGGTCTGTCTCGGCACCTTCATGCTGCTGGTCGACGTGACGATCGTGAACGTCGCCCTGCCGGGCATGGTGGTCGACCTCGACGCGTCGTTCGCCGCGTTGCAGTGGGTCGTCGACGCCTACGCGCTCGCGCTGGCCGCGCTCGTCCTCGGCACCGGCTCCATCGCGGACCTCGTCGGCCACCGCCGGGCCTACGTCGTCGGGCTCGCGGTGTTCGCGGCGTCGTCGTTCGCGTGCGGCATCGCGCCGAGCCCCGCGGCGCTCATCGCGGCACGCGCCGTACAGGGCGTCGGCGCCGCGGCCATGTTCGCGACGACGTTCGCGCTGCTCAACAGCTCCTACACCGGACGCGACCGCGGCAGCGCCTACGGCCTGTGGGGTGCGGTGTCGGGCGCGTCCGCCGCCATCGGCCCGATCATCGGCGGGCTGCTCACCGAGGGCGTGTCCTGGCGGTGGATCTTCTTCGTCAACCTGCCGGTCAGCGTCATCGCCATCGTGCTGTGCGTGTTCGTGCTCACAGACGCGCACGAGCCCGCCCACAGCAGGGTGGACGTCCCCGGCATGGTCACGTTCACCGCGGCGGCGGCGGGCACGACGTACGCGATCATCCGTGCGAGCGAGGAGGGCTGGTCCAACGCGCTCACCTGGTGGCTGCTCGCGCTGGCGGCGGTGCTGCTCGCCCTCTTCGCCGGCATCGAGTCGCGGTCGCCGCACGCCATGCTGGACCTCGCGCTGCTGCGTGACCGCGCGTTCGTCGGGGTGCTCGTCACGGGCGTCCTGCTGACGTTCGCCGCCTTCTCCGCGTTCGCCTACACCTCGATCTGGCTGCAGTCCGTGGTCGGTCTCAGCCCCATCGAGGCCGGGCTGACCGGTGTGCCGCTGTCGGTCATGGCGTTCATGGTCTCGGCGTCGACCGGCCGCCTCCTGCACGGCGTACGGCCCGACCGGATCCTCGGCGGCGGCCTGCTGGTCGTCGGCCTCGGCGACGCGCTCGCCGCCGGGCTCGTCCACGGCTCGGCGAGCTGGCCGGCGCTCATACCCGGTTTCGTGGTGATCGGCATCGGGGTGGGGATCGTGACGCCCGCGCTCGGCTCGGTCTCGATGGCGCTCGTGCCCGTGCGGCGCGGTGGCATGGCCGCCGGCGCGGTCAACACCGCGCGGCAGCTCGGTTTCGCCTTCGGTATCGCCGTCCTGGGCAGCGTGTTCGCCGCCCGCGCGCAGCGCAGCCTGTCCGGGCGCGGCGTCGAGGACGCGGCCCGCACGGCCCGCGCGGTCGCCGGCGGCCAGACGGCGTCGCTGCTGCACACGGCCCCGCCGAGCACCCGGCACGCCCTCGACACCGCCGTGCACGCCTCGGCGGTGACCGGTGTCCAGGGGGCGTTCGCGGTGGCCGCCGCGGCCGGCCTGCTCGCCGGCGTCCTCGTCCTCGTCCTGATGCGCCCCACCCGTCCGGCATCATGATCTGAATATTGATGATCCTAATGTTGTGACCATCGGAACCAGAAGATCAAATCGCGGGCCGGTGCCGTCAACGGCGTTGACTATCAAGGGGCGCGCCCGGCCATCCGACCGGGATCGATAGCCGCGGGGACTGCGCATGTTCGCCGAGGGCACCGCGGCGGCGGCGGACGCAGCGGCCGGGTGGCGGGCTGCCATACGCCTCGCGCTCATCCAAGATGCTCTCATTCATGAGCGTATCTTGGATGAGCGTCTACCGAGGGGATGTGTGTGACCGGGTTCATCGGGCGTGATCGAGAGCTCGCGGCGCTGGGCCGGATACTGCAACGGGTCGAATCCGGGGGGCGGGCCGGTCGTCCGGGCCGGGCGGTTCTGATGCGGGGACGACGCCGCGTCGGGAAGTCACGGCTTGCCGAGGAGTTCGTCGCGCGCGCGGGGGTCCCGTACGTGTTCTTCACCGCCTCCGCCCAGCCCGACACCGCGACGGATCTGCGGCTGTTCACCGAAGCGGTCCGCGGCTCCACCCTGCCGCGCGCGGACACCTTTCACGATCAACAGCCCCGGTCCTGGGACGCGGCACTGCACCTGCTCGCCGACGCGCTCCCGACGGACCGGGTATGCGTCGTGATTCTTGACGAAATGCCATATTTGATCACTAATGACGCGGGTTTTGAAGGCACGCTGCAGAAGCTGTTCGACCGCGAACTGTCCCACCGGCCGGTGCTGCTGCTGTGCATCGGCTCGGACCTGGCGATGATGGAGGCGCTGAACAGCTACGGCCGGCCGTTCCACCAGCGCGCCACCGAGATGGTGATCCCGCCGCTCAACCCGGCCGATGTCGCCGACATGCTCGGTCTCCCGCCCGCCGACGCCTTCGACGCCTATCTGATCACCGGCGGGCTGCCGCTGATCCTGGACGAGTGGCCGGCCGGCGTCCCGGTCGACGGCTATCTGAGCGAGGCTCTCGCGGATCCGACCTCGGCGCTGCTGGTGAGTGCCGAGCGGGCGCTCGCCGCCGAATTCCCGGTCGAGGCGCAGGCCCGCGACATTCTCGGCGCGATCGGCTCCGGCGAACGGACCTATTCACTGATCGGACGGGCCGCGGGTGGGATCCCGGCCGGCTCGCTGAGCCGGGCGCTTCGGTTGCTGACCACGAAACGCCTGGTCGAGGCCATGGTCCCGCTGTCGACCCAGCCATCCCGAGAAACCCGGTATGTGGTCGCCGACCCGTATCTGCGATTCTGGCTGACCTTTCTCGGCCCCAATCTCGCCGAGATCGAACGTGGTCGTGGCGACCTGGTCCGTGCCAGGATCGCGTCGTCCTGGAGCACCTGGCGCGGCCGCGCGATCGAGCCGGTTATCAGGGAGTCGCTGCGGCGTCTGCCTCCCGGGCCGCTGCCGGACGGGACGAACGTCATCGGCGGCTACTGGACCCGGACCAACAACCCCGAGATCGACATCGTCGGCGCGGACCGGGCACCGGTCGCCAGGCGCGTCACCCTGGTCGGCTCCATCAAGTGGCTGAACAACCGCGCGTTCGACCCGCACGATCTGGCCCAGCTCGTCGCCCATCGCTCCCGGCTGCCCGGCGCCGACGACTCGACCCCGCTGCTCGCGGTGACCCGCGCCGCGACGACGATGGACGGGATTCTCACTCTCGGCCCCGAGGATCTGCTCGCGGCGTGGCGTCCCTGATACACGGAGTAAAAAACCGGCGGGATGCCGTCAACATCGTTGACTATCTTGTCCTCGGCGCGACACGGCCGCCACGCCTTTACCGATACCCCCTATGGGTATAGAGTCGCTACCGCTGTAGATACCCCTGGAGGGTATGAGTGGGTGGAGGTGCGGATGAGCGCGGGCCACGGCTACATCGGGGACAAGGACGACTACCTCAAGCGGCTGCGGCGCATCGAGGGCCAGATCCGCGGCCTGCAACGGATGGTCGAGCAGGAGGAGTACTGCATCGACATCCTGACGCAGGTCTCGGCGGCGACGAAAGCGCTACGCTCGGTCGCGCTCGGTCTGCTCGACGCGCACATGGCGCACTGCCTCGTGCAGGCGGCGGCAGCCGGCGGCGAGGAGGCCGACCAGAAGGTACGGGAGGCCTCGGACGCGATCGCCCGCCTGCTCCGCTCCTGAGCGCCCACAACAACACGACGACACCCAACGACATGATCACGCTTCCACCGCGCCCGGCGCTCGTCCCCGCGTCCGGCAAACCCCGGGCGTGGACGGCGAAAGGCGGCACGGGCCACGGAAGGGACGTGGCTGTGCACCACCGACGACGCCAGGCGCACCCCGCAGTCGATCATGCCTTCCGGAAGGACCAACTGTGACCACGACCACCTACACCGTTGTCGGCATGAACTGCTCGCACTGTGTCGGCGCGGTGAGTACCGAGATCGGCCGGATCCCGGGCGTCAGCGACGTCCGGGTGGACCTGGACAGCGGCGCGGTAACGGTGATCAGCGAACAGCCGCTGGCGGAGACCACTGTCCGGGCCGCCGTGGACGATGCCGGCTACGAACTCGCCAGCCCCAACGCCAG
>NZ_CEVIVD010000001.1:199160-199646 GCF_982290655.1 Protofrankia sp. CiP1_Cm_nod3 | reverse complement strand
CCCCAACGCCAGCCCCAACGCCAGCCCCAACGCCAGCCCCAACGCCAGCGCCAGCCGCCAGTAGAGCCGATCGGCGGCAGGGCCGGCCGGCCAGGAAGAAGCCGGCCGGCGAGAACCAGCCGGCGAGAACCGGCGGCATCGAGGCGGGCACGCCACAGCACCGAGGCACCTCGGCAGGGCGCGCCGGCCGAGCGGGAACGGAGGAACGAGCGCGATGAGCGTGACCGCGGATGCCGTGCCGCCCTCGGGCGTCCACGAGATCGATCTGTCGATCAGCGGGATGACCTGCGCGTCCTGCGCCGCGCGCATCGAGAAGCGGCTCAACCGGCTCGAGGGTGTGACCGCCACCGTCAACTACGCCACCGAGCGCGCGCACGTCGTCTACCCGGACCGGCTCACCCCGGCCGACCTGGTCACCGAGGTACAGCGGATCGGCTACCGCGCCCAGCCACCACGGGCGGCACAGGCGATGCGCCTCCTCCCGGT
>NZ_CEVIVD010000001.1:197795-198908 GCF_982290655.1 Protofrankia sp. CiP1_Cm_nod3 | reverse complement strand
GCCTCCGGCCGGGGGCGGCGGGCCGGGCCGTCCGCCGCGAACCGTCCGGCCGGACGAGGCGCGGCGGGCCGCGGGCCAGGAACAGGAAGGAGAAGGAGGCGCGGAAGCGGGCCGGGCCGCCGCGGCGGCGGACCCCGCGACGGAGCGGGCGAGGCGCGTCGGCCCGCGGCGGCTACGACTGATCGTCTCCGGTGTGCTGAGCCTGCCGGTGCTGCTGCTCGCCATGGTGCCGGCGTTGCAGTTCGACAACTGGCAGTGGCTGTCGCTGGCGCTGGCGGCCCCGGTCGTGCTGTGGGGCGGCCTGCCGTTCCACCGGGCGGCGTGGGCGAACCTGCGCCACGGCGCGGCGACCATGGACACACTGGTCTCCATCGGCACGCTCGCGGCGTTCGGCTGGTCGCTGTACGCCCTGTTCTTCGGTCACGTGGGGACGCAGGGCATGACTGGCATGGTCATGCCCGCCGCGTCAGCCGCCGACCGGGGCGGCGGCGCGGACAGCGTCTACCTCGAGGTCGCCGCCGTGGTGACGACGCTCATCCTCACCGGCCGCTCCTTCGAGGCACGCGCCAAGCGGCGGGCCGGCGCCGCGCTGCGGGCACTGCTCGAGCTCGGCGCCAGGGACGTGACGGTCCTGCGCGACGGTCAGGAGCGGCGGATCGGCGTGGAGCAGCTGGCCGTGGGCGACCGCTTCGTGGTGCGCCCAGGCGAGAAGATCGCCACCGACGGGGTCGTGGAGCAGGGCCGTTGCGCGGTGGACGCGAGCATGCTCACCGGTGAGTCGGTGCCGGTCGAGGCCGGCGTGGGTGACGCGGTCACCGGCGCCACCGTGAACACCGACGGCCGGCTGGTGGTCCGGGCGACGCGGGTGGGCGCGGACACCCAGCTCGCGCGGATCGCGAAACTGGTCGTCGAGGCGCAGAGCGGCAAGGCCGCGGTCCAGCGGCTCGCCGACCGGGTGTCGGCCGTGTTCGTCCCGGTCGTGATCGGCCTCGCGGCCGTCACCCTCGCGGTGTGGCTCGCGCTCGGCGAGGGGCCGACGGCGGCGTTCACGGCCGCGGTGGCCGTGCTGATCGTCGCCTGCCCGTGCGCGCTCGGCCTGGCGACCCCCACCGC
>NZ_CEVIVD010000001.1:182183-197303 GCF_982290655.1 Protofrankia sp. CiP1_Cm_nod3 | reverse complement strand
CGGGAACGGCTCGGCGAGCTGCCGGACGTCGAGGACTTCACCAGCATCGACGGGTTCGGCGTGCGGGGGACGGTGGACGGCCAGAAGATCGTCACTGGTCGTCGTCGCCTGCTCGACGAGTGGTCGATGCGCATCCCCGACGATCTCGAACAGGCGGCCCGGGCCGCCGAACGGGACGGCCGCACGCCGGTGTTCGCCGGCTGGGACGGTGCCGCCCGCGCGGTGCTCGTCGTCGCCGACACGCTCCGGCCCGGCAGCGCGGACGCGGTCCGCCGGCTGCGCGGCCTCGGCCTGGCACCGGTCCTGCTCACCGGCGACAACGCCCGGGCCGCCCACGCGGTTGCCGCGCAGGCCGGCATCGACGAGGTGATCGCCGAGGCACTGCCCACGGACAAGGTCGACGTCGTCGCCCGGCTGCAGGCGCGGGGCCGGGTCGTCGCGATGATCGGGGACGGGGTCAACGACGCCGCCGCGCTCGCCCGCGCCGATCTGGGCCTGGCCGTGGGGACCGGGACGGACGCCGCGATCGAGGCAGCCGACATCACCCTCGTCCGCGGGGATCTCGGCGCGGCCGTGGACGCCGTCCGGCTGTCCCGGCGCACCCTGGCCACCATCAAGGGCAACCTGTTCTGGGCCTTCGCCTACAACGTCGTCGCCCTTCCACTGGCCGCCGCCGGCCTGCTCAACCCCATGATCGCCGGCGCGGCCATGGTGCTGAGCTCCGTGTTCGTCGTCTCCAGCTCGCTGCGGCTGCGCCGCTTCCGCCCCACCGGCCGCGACGCCGCCTCGCCCGCGTGAGGCGGTGATACCACCGAGACACCGCCAGCGTGAAGAAATGATCACAATCTGACGTGGAAGGCCGTTCGCGGCAGCTGTCGAGCCGTGTCAGGCTGGGAGAAGCCGAGCCGGACGGACCAACCAGGCGACACGGTCCGAAGGACCAACCAGGCGACACGGTGATGTCCGCTGTGTACCGCTGGTGGCCCGGGGCCCGCTGACGAGCTCTCCGCAGGATCCGCCGAGGCGAGATCTGTTGAGAAAGGTGGCGACCGGTCATGACCCGTACCAAGCGATGGACGGTCGACGTGTTCCTGATCGAGGACGACGGCCACACCCGCGCGGAGGCGGCCCTGCACACGGGGCCGCGTGCGGACGCCGGACGCGGGCTGCGGGGTGTCGGGCACGCGCGGCGGCATCCCGCCGACACCGAGATTCCCGAAATCGGCGACGAGGTCGCGGTCTCCCGCGCACTGTCCGAGCTGGCGTATCAGCTGCTCGACGCCGCGGCCGGCGACATCGAGGCGGTCACCCACCAGACGGCCCGCCTGCGCATGCCGCAGCACCACCAGGGCATCCGCCCCTGACGGCGGCCGAGCCGCGGCCCCGCGGTCAATCCCCGTCCGGCCGCGAGGCCGCCCTGAAGATCAAATCGTTGCGGCAATGCCGTCAACAGCGTTGACCACAGCGATGCGGCAGTAGTTCAACGCATCAGATCACGGGAACGAGGGACAGCCGGCCGCTCCGGCAGCCGTATGCCTACTCGTTCTCATGACCGGGCGCTGGGACGGGGCCGCTGGGCGGGGAGACGACGCGGCCCCCGGTCCGTGATCGACCGGGGGCCGCGAACGGGCCGCGAACGGGGAAGAGCCGTGAACGAGGACTGTCGTTACGGCTTCACGGCCAGGTCGGAGACCGCGGTCCCGGCCGGGAACTGCCCGATCAGGCTGACGTGCCCGGTGAGCAGGTTGACCGAGTAGAGGCCGTACTGACCGGCGACCGACAGCGCCGCGAACCCGGCGGCGTCGACGGAGGTGCCCCCGGAGACCGTGCTGTAGATGTCGAGACCGGCGTTGAGAGCCGGGTCCACGCCGAGTGCGCCGACCGTGGTGAGGGTGCCACTGTTCGGCGGCGCCTGGATCGCCAGCTGGTTGAGGTTGGTGTCGATGGTGAACAGCGTGGTGCCGGTCGCCGGGTCGCTGTCGTTGTTGGTGTAGGCGACGGCGGTGGCACCGAGGGCGGACAACGGGGTGTCCGTGGTCGTCACATGGGTGACGACATCGTGGTGCAGGTTCAGCCCCGAGTCACTGACGACGCGCAGCAGGCCGTCGACAGGGTCGAAGTCGACGCCGAAGGAGGTGAAACCGGACGGCGGGCCACCCAGGTGGGACACTCCGGTGGCCACTCCGGTGGTGGTGTTCAGCGTGTAGACGCCGCCACCGTTGCCCACGCCGTAGAGCAGCCCGTCCTGGGGCCGGTAGTCGATCCCGATGAGCGAGGTGTCCTGGCCGATGAGCCCGGTGACGGGCACCCCCGCCCCCGCGCGCTGCGGGGACCGGGTGGAGAACGGGACCAGCCTGCCGCCATCGCTGGTCAGGCCGACCGCCTGCAGGTTGGGCGTCCTGCCGTCCGTCCCGGCCGGGCTGGCGGCGGTGGCCTGCCCGGCCAGCAGCGGCACGGTCCCCAGGGTGCCTGCCAACACGGCGGTGGCGAAGGCCGCTTTCAGCTTTCTACGCACAGTTGCTCCTTGGCTAGCTCATGCACCGGCAGCTCGCGTACCGGCGCGGCGCTGCGGGACACGTCGCCTCAACAGCGACGAGATGGCCAGACGACGACTTTCCGTAGCTGACTGGCCACGACATGAAGTAGACACGTAGAGCAACCACAAGTCAACTATCTGCCAACAAGGACGCTACAAACGGCGACTTCGCCCGGAGCGGGGCAACAGGCACAGCGGCACACGACCACACAGCGACACAGCGACACAGCGACACAGCGACACACGACGGCACAGCGGCCACGCCGTTCCAGACGGCAGCGACGGCTACACCGGCCGTGGCTCGACGCTGGCCCTGCCGCCCGGCCGGGACGCACCGCACGACACGCCGACGCACGACACGCCGACGGATGGCACGCCGACGGATGGCACGCCGACGGATGGCACGCCGACGGATGGCACGCCGACGGATGGTGGGGCCGCGGTGGCCGCCGGCGGGTCCTATCCCCAGCCGAGCTCGGCGAGCCGCCCGTCGTCGATGCCGAAGTGATGGGCCACCTCGTGGATGACGGTCACCCGTACCTGCCCGACGACCTGTTCCTCGGTCCGGCCCAGGTCGCAGATCGACCGCCGGTAGATCGTGATCCGGTCCGGCAGCACCCCGCTGTACCAGTCGCCCCGCTGCGTCAGCGGTACCCCCTCGTAGAGCCCCAGCAGCCCCGGCGACGGCGGCTCGTCCTCGACAACGACCGCGATGTTGGACATCTGACGGCCGAGCTGCGGTGGCAGGCTGTCCAGCGCCTCGGCCACCAGGGCCTCGAAGCGCTGCCTGGACACCTCGACCACGTCGGTGAACCTACCTTCAGACGCCGTCCCGGCGCGGCGCCGCCATACCGCCGGGCACCGGCACGGGGAATGAACAGGCCTGGATGGACGTCGGCCGCCGGAGAAGATCGGCGTAATTTTGTCGTTGTGTACGCTTTTACGGCCAAAAAGCGTACACAACGACAAACTCTTCTGGATCATGGCCTGTGCGGGTGGTCGTGGATGGGCTCCGCGCTACCTGACCGGCGCTCCAGGGGGACGTCCAGGAGGACGTCCGGCGGACGCCCGGGGAACATTGTCCGGCGTCCACTGCTTCTCATGATGTAATTATGTAAGCGGGACAGGAGGCCGGGATGCAGGATCCGCTCGATGCCTACTCACAGGTCGTCACCCGAGTCGCCGCCACCGTCTCCCCCGCTGTCGCGAGCCTGCGGGTACGGACGCCGCGTGGCGAGGGAGCCGGATCCGCCGTGGTCTTCACCGATGACGGCTTCCTGCTCACCTCCGCCCACGTCGTCGACAGCGGACCGAGGCGCGCGGGACGGCAGACCGGCGGCGGCGCGGCGGGCATGGCCGAGTTCGCCGACGGCACCCACAGCGAAGTGGACGTGATCGGCGCCGATCCGCTCTCCGACCTCGCGGTGCTGCGGGCCCGTAGCGGCACGCCGGCCCCGGCGGCGCTCGGCGACGCCGACACGCTCTCCGTCGGTCAGCTCGTCGTCGCGGTGGGCAGCCCGCTGGGCCTGACCGGCAGCGTCACCGCGGGGGTCGTCAGCGCACTCGGCCGCTCCCTGCCCACCCGGGCCGGCGCCACCGTCCGCGTCATCGACGAAGTGATCCAGACGGACGCCGCGCTCAACCCGGGCAATTCCGGCGGCGCGCTGGTCACCGCCGACTGCCACGTCGTCGGGGTGAACACCGCCGTCGCCGGGATCGGGCTCGGGCTCGCCGTCCCGGTCAACGCCACCACCCGCCGCATCCTCGCCGCGCTCATGCGCGACGGCCGGGTACGGCGCGCCTACCTGGGGGTCGCCAGCACCCGGGCACCGCTGCCGCCACACCTGGCCGAGCGGTCCGGCCGGCGGCACGGGGTGCGGCTGGCCGAGGTCGTCGCGGGCAGCCCGGCCGGTCGCGCCGGCCTGTTCGCCGACGACCTGGTGCTCTCCGTCGCCGGGCAGCCGGTCGCCACCCCGGGGGATCTGCAACGGCTGATGACGGAGGACACCATCGGCCGCCCGCTCGAACTGACGGTGTGGCGGCGCGGCGCGCTCGTCGACGTCATCGTCGTCCCGCAGGAACTGGCACTCACCTGAGAAGATCGGCACGAGTTTGTCGCGGTGTACGCCGATATGGCAAAAATGCGCCTATACAGCCAGAATGTACTGATGCTGCCAGCATGCGCCAATACAGCCAGAATGCGCTGATACGGCCAGAAAACATGAACATACACGACAACAGACTCACGCCGGTCGCGGCCTGGTGGGCGAACGTCCGCGGGCGGCCGCCGGCCACCGGCCCGCCCAGGCGGGGACGGTGGCCGCCCGCGGACGGTGGCGCCCCGGGTGCCCGAGGGAGGGGGAGGCACCCAGGGCCGTCAGTGGCACCCAGCCGTCAGCCGCACGGGAACAGCTGGGCGTAGGTGCGGGCGCCGACTGTTCCGTCGGCCGCGAGGCCGTGCCGCCGCTGGTATTCCTTGACCACCCTGGTGGTCTGCGGGCCGAATATCCCGTCGACGGTGAGAGGATATCCGATACCGGTCAGCCGCCGCTGTACCGCGGCCACCTCGGTACGCATTTTGCTGCCGTTTCTCACGGTTGCCGTGGACGCTGGCAGCGAACAGTTCCGGGTGATGTAGCTGATCCCGCTGACGGGCGGGACAGGGGCGCTCGACCGCGTTGTCGACATGCTCGCCGGGCTGGCTTTCGCCGCTGCCGCGGCGGCGTTCCCCCGCGCCAGATGACGGCGGTAGGAACCGTTGGTGTAGGCGCTCCAGGCACGCACGCCCTGACTGTCGCACACCTTCTTCGCCGCCCACGCGTTGGTGGCCGGGTCGTACAGGTTCCGGCCCGCCAGCCAGCCCGTGTGGACCCGCGCGTTGATCTGCCAGAGCCCGCGGGAGTCCTCACCGTGCGCGTTACGCGCCCTGGCGTTGCCACCGGACTCCGCGAGCGCCACCGCCACCCAGGTGCCCAGCGGCACCCCTCGGCAGCTGGGCAGCCCCGCGTTCGCGGCGACACGGGCGATGGCCGTGTCGGCGACGACGGCGGGCCCGGACGGCCCGGCCGCGCTGGCCGGGGCCGCGGTCAGCATCATTCCGGCCGTCGTCCCGATGAGCCCGACGGTGCCCACCAATGCCGCGCCGTTGCACCGGCCGGGTTTTCTGTGTCTTCCCCTGGACATGATCAGTTTCTCATCCAAAAGTATCGTCGAAATGGCTCGTCAAATTCACTGGCGGCGCCAGGACAGCATTTCCTTCGAGCAGCCGACGGTTTGCTCTTCCCAGCGCGCCTGATCGACTGGAACACGTCGGGCAGACCGGGGCGCAGGCCGTCGACCGCATTCGTCCAGAAAATTTCCCGGTCATTTCCGGAGCGCTCCGGGAGAAGCACCGTGCGCTCCGGCCGGAATTTTCTGGATATCCGGCGCGGGACCCGCGCCGGACCTGCCCGGGGCTCCAGGAACAGTTACCCGGCAGTGGCCGGGAGAAATTTTCGCGGCGGCCGCCGGCTGTTGCCCGCGCTGTCCGCCCGGGGCACCCGAACACCCCGTGGCCGCCAGCCCGGCCCGGGCGGGCGGGTCACCTGATACGGCCGACCAGATGGCTGCCGGTGTAGACCTTCTGGAGCCGGACCACGGCCCCGGTGTGCGGGGCGGCCCACATCATCCCGTTCCCGGCGTAGATCCCTACGTGGTGGATGCCGCCCGGCCGGCCGAAGAAAATGAGGTCACCGGGCTGCCGGGCATTCTTCGATATCTTCTGGGAGGCGTTGTACTGCGCGTTGGCCGTCCGCGGGACGCTGCGGCCGAGCTGCTTGTAGATGTACTGGACGAGGCCGGAGCAGTCGAACGCCCGGGGCCCCTCGGCACCCCACACGTACGGCTTTCCGGCCTGCTTCGACGCCAGATAGACGAGTTTCGCCCCGAAACCACTGGTGGACGTCGAGAAACTCACCGGCTGCGCCGACAGCGTGCGCACGCCCGCGGCGGCGGCCGGCGACGAGGCCGCCGACCAGACGGCCGGGGTGATCGTGAAGGTAGCGGGCCGGGCAGCGGTCGTGCCGGCCGCGGTGGTCGTGCCGGCCGTGGCGGCGTCGGTCCACCCCGTCCCGCCCGTGCCCGCGCCACGGTCGTTCGCCAGGGCCGGTGCGGCCAGCCCGGAGAGGGCGACGGTACCGGTGGCCGCGGCGGCAACCGCGGTACGTGCCGATATCCGGCCGAGGGCGGAGCGGGTCGTGGGCGCGCGATGACGACCGCGCCTGGAACTGGGACTGGGATGACCTACGGCAGCCGGACCTGAATTCACCTGGTGTGCAGGCAACGATGATCCTTCCCATACGCCTGCGAGGTTAGCTGTCGGGTTCGGGCCGGGAAGCCCGGTCGACGCGCGGATACCTGCGCGGCCGACTTCACCCCAAGGACGGCCACCGTGGTGGCGACGTCCGGCGGAAAGGTGGGTCCCCCGCTTCTGTCCTGGCGATCGCTAGTCGGAAGACACCGGACCGTGGACAGAACTCGGCGTGCGGTCCGGTGCCGTTGAGAGCCCGGCCAACGTAGCGAACTACTTTTGGTAACCGCAAGCGGCGGTTTTCTCGGCATGTCGGCGCACAACACTCACCGTACGCATCATTTACGCGGGCCGTCCCAGGATGGCTGCCGGGACGGTACGAGCTGGCCGCAGCGTGATGGCGCTACACACCGCTCCCATGGTTAACCAGCGCGTATCGTGAAACGGCCGATGCGGACCGGCAACAACATTTTTTCCACCGTTGTGTTTCGCTGTCGGGCACAGCATTTGCACTGTCGGGCACAGCATTTGCACTGCCCGAAACAGCGTTTGCGCTGTCGGGCGCAGTGGATCGCCCGGGTGGGCCCACGGACCGCCGAAGCAACGCCACGAACCCGGACGTGCGCACGCCGCGGCCGGCGGCATGGCCAGCGCGGACGGCGCAGCGTCCGGGCATCAGTGACGCCCGGGCACCAGCGGGGCCGCCGGTCCGCCCCGGGCCAGGCAGGGCCCCGGGCGGAGCGGCGTCGGTCAGGACTCGACCCAGCCGCGCGCCTGCGCGAGGGTGGTCAGTCGCTGCCGTATCTGGCTTATCTGGCCGCCGGTCAGGGTCGGCACCGATTCGATGAGCGTCTCGGTCAGCAGATGCCGGAACTCCCCGACGGTGAGGACGTCGCACATGTCGTCGTCGTCGGCGCTCGAACGCCCGTTGACCACACCTGGGGAGACCACCGGATACACGGGCGCCGGACGGGCCGGAGCCCGGCGGATCAGACGGACGACCGAGGCCTTCGGGCCCCTGTCACTCTCCTCCGCCTCGAACTCCACCAGCGTTCCGGGCTGGAACAGGTGCTTCTCGTCCTGAAGATCGTTTGCGTGCATGAAAACGTCGTCGCCACCGGCATCGGGCGCTATGAAACCGTAGCCGCGAACCCCGTCGAAACGCAGAATTCTACCAGTACCCACCACATCTGCCCCTGTACAACCTCTGTGCCAACCAGCCCTGTACCAAGTGAACTGCACACCAGACGAACCTGTGTACAACCAAGCCCCAGGACCGCTCGCGCGACCGCAGGACCTGCTCACCGTCTCAGGTACGCCTACCCAGGTCAAGCCCGACACCCGGAGCGCGGAACGACCGACAGCGGCCGATGGGGAACGAGCGCGGATACACCGGGGCGGAACGGCCGACCAGCTGACCAGCTGACCGGCCGGCCGGCCCCCGGAAGCGCCCCGGGGGCCAGCCGGCCGTCGACGTCATGGTCACAAGCCGCGGATCCGTGTCCTTACGGTCTACGCCGGGTCACCGGCGGCGTGGACGGCGGCCAGGCTCTGCCTGGCGGCGTCGACCACCGCCCGCGGGGTGAAACCGAATCTGGTCTGCAGGTCCCGCAGCGGGGCGGACGCGCCGAAGGTCCGCATCCCGATGATCACCCCGTCCGGGCCGGCGTACCGTTCCCAGCCGAGCGTGGCGGCCTGCTCGACCACGACCCGCGCGCGGACCGCCGGCGGCAGCACCTGCTCGCGGTACCGCGCGGGCTGCCGCTCGAACAGCTCCCAGGACGGCAGGCTGACCACCCGGGCGCGCACCCCCTGCGCGGCCAGCTCCTCATGGGCGGCCAGGGCCAGGTGCACCTCGCTGCCGGTACCGATCAGGATCACCTCGGGGTCGCCGTCGGCGGGGTCGGCCAGCACGTAGCCGCCGCGGGCGAGCCCGGCGGCGTCGGCGTAGCGGGCCCGGTCCAGCGTCGGCAGCGCCTGCCGGCTCAGGACGAGCGCGGCCGGCTCCTGCTCCAGGCCCATCACCACCCGCCACGCCTGCGCGACCTCGCCCGCGTCACAGGGGCGGATCACCAGCAGGCCGGGGACGGCCCGCAGCGAGGCGAGCTGCTCGACCGGCTGGTGCGTCGGCCCGTCCTCCCCGACCCCGATGGAGTCATGGGTGAACACGTGGATGACCGGCAGCTCCATCAGCGCGGACAGCCGCAGGGCGCCGCGGGCGAAGTCGGAGAAGATCAGAAAGGTCGACCACAGCGGCCGCAGCCCGGACAGGGACAGCCCGTTGGCCACCGCGGCCGACGCGTGCTCGCGGACGCCGAAGTGCAGGTTGCGCCCACCCGGGCTGGCGGCCTGGAAGTCCCCGGCGCCGTCGACGGTCAGCCGGGTCTTCGTCGACGGGGCGAGATCGGCGGAGCCGCCGACCAGCCAGGGCACCCGGGCAGCGACGGCGTTGAGGACCTTCCCGGAGGAGTCCCGGGTGGCCAGGCCCTTGCCGTCGGCGGGGAAGACGGGGATGTCGGCGTCCCAGCCGTCGGGCAGCTGCCCGCCCCACAGCAGGTCGAGCTGGCCGGCGAGATCGGGATGTGCCTCCCGGTAGCGGCCGAGCAGGGCCAGCCAGCTGTCCCGCTCGGCCCGGCCCCGCTTGCCGACACCGGCGGCGAAGTGCTCGTACACCCCGTCGGGGACGAGGAAGCGGGCCTCCGGCGGCCAGTTGTAGAACCGCTTCGTCGCCCGGATCTCCTCCTCCCCCAGCGGCTCCCCGTGCGCGGCGGCGGTGCCCTGCTTGGTCGGGGCGCCGAAGGCGATCTGGCTGTCGACGATGATCAGGGTCGGGCGGTGCGGCTCGCGGCGGAACGTCTCGAAGGCGCGGCCCAGGGCCGTGCGGTCGTTGGCGTCACCGACCCGGGTGACGTTCCAGCCGTAGGCGATGAACCGGGTGGCCACGTCCTCGGTGAACGCCAGGTCGGTGCCGCCCTCGATGCTGATGTGGTTGTTGTCGTAGATCCAGCACAGGTTGGCCAGCCCCAGGTGGCCGGCCAGCGACGCCGCCTCGGCCGCGACCCCCTCCATCAGGTCGCCGTCACCGCACAGCGCGTACACGTCGTGGTCGAACACGTCGAAGCCGGGCCGGTTGAAGCGCGCCGCCAGCCAGCGCCCGGCGATGGCCATGCCCACCGCCGTCGCCGCGCCCGTGCCCAGCGGCCCGGTGGTCGCCTCCACCCCGGACGTCCAGCGGTACTCCGGGTGGCCGGGGCACTTCCCGTCCAGCTGGCGGAAGCGTCTGATGTCGTCGAGGGTGACCGCCGGCCCGCCGGGCGTCTCATAGGTGGGGCCGACCGCCCGGACACCGGCCAGGTGCAGCATCGCGTACAGCAACGCCGACGCGTGCCCCGCCGACAGCACGAACCTGTCCCGGTTCGGCCAGGAGGGATCGTCGGGGTCGAAGCGCAGGAACTCCTGCCACAGCGTGTAGGTCACCGGTGCCATGGCCATCGGGGTGCCCGGGTGCCCGGAGTTCGCGGCCTGCACCGCGTCCATACACAGTGTGCGGATCGTCGCGACGCACAGATCGTCCGTGTCGGTGATGGCCGGCTGTTCGGTGGGCGTCATGTACATCCTTTGTGTCGGATAGGACGCCCACAACGTCCGTCGCAGGCGCTTGCGGGTCCACGCCCTAGATCGTATCCAGCGGTGACGGATCTCCGGTGGGCGTCGGGGCCGTGCGGGCGCCGCTGTGGCCTTGCTCCCGCGCTCTCGTTTCCCGGCTCCGATGTCAGGAGAGAACGTACCGGCCGACGGCGTCACTACGGTGACCGTACGTACACGCGGGTACGTCCGCGCGGACGGAGACGCAGACGCGGGGGACCGGGCGGGAAGCTGTCAGCGAGGCTGCCCGCCGGCCGTGTGGTCCGGCCCGTCGGCGAGGCCACCGAAGGCGGCGAGGCCCCCGAACGCCCTGGTCAGCTCGCTGGGGACGATCCAGACCTTGTTCGCCTCGCCCGCGGCGATGCGCGGCAGGGTCTGCAAGTACTGGTAGGCGAGCAGTTTCTGGTCGGCGTTGCCGGCATGGATCGCCCGGAACACCGTGGTGATGGCCTCCGCCTCGCCCTGCGCGGCGAGGATCTTCGCCTGCCGCTCTCCCTCGGCGCGCAGGATCGCGGCCTGTTTCTCACCCTCGGCGCGCAGGATCTCGCTCTGCTTGACGCCCTCCGCCGACAGGATCGCCGCCCGGCGGTCCCGCTCGGCGCGCATCTGCTTCTCCATCGAGTCCTGGATCGACGCCGGCGGGTCGATGGCCTTGAGCTCCACCCGGTTGACCCGGATGCCCCACTTGCCGGTCGCCTCGTCGAGCACACCGCGCAGCCTGGTGTTGATCTCATCACGGGAGGTCAGGGTCTGCTCCAGGTTCAGACTACCGATCACGTTGCGCAGCGTCGTGACAGTGAGCTGCTCGATCGCGCTGATGACGTCGGCGATCTCGTAGGTGGACGCGCGCGGGTCGGTGACCTGGAAGTAGATCACCGTGTCGATGCCCACGACGAGGTTGTCCTCGGTGATCACCGGCTGCGGCGGGAAGGTCACCACCTGCTCGCGCAGGTCGACGCGTTCACGGATCCGGTCCACGACGGGGATGACGAGGGCCAGGCCCGGGGTGAGGGTCCGGTGGTACCGGCCCAGCCGCTCGACCACGACCGCCCGGGCCTGCGGCACAACCCGCACCGCCCGGCTGAGAAAAACCAGCAGCACCAGCAGAACGACCGCGGTGGCGATCAGCCCGGTCATCGACGCCTCCCCGGTCCCAAGGCCCGCTACAGCTGCGCGGGGTGGACGATGGCCGTGGCGCCGTCGATGCGCAGCACGCGCACGCTCGTGCCCGGTTCAAGGACCTGACCGTCGATCGTCGCGCGGGCCGACCATATCTCACCGCGAATCCTGACCCGGCCGTCACCGTCACCGTTAACGGGCTCAAGGACGACACCGGTCATGCCGATCAGCGCGTCGGTACCGGTCGCGACGGCCGGCGCCTGGTGCAGGTGACGGCGCGCGACCGGCCGCAGCCCGAGCAACAGCACCACGGAGGTGGCGGCGAACGCGACAAGCTGGATGGGCAGCGGGCCGCCGGCCCCGGCGGCCGCGCCCGCCACCAGGGCCGCGAGCGCGGTCATCCCGAGAATGAGGGCAAGGGTAAGCATCTCGCCCACGCCAAGAACGCCTGCGATCACCAACCACCACAGCCACGGCGGCATGACCATCATGCTATCCACGATCCGGCCCAGGGCGTAAGGGCTGGCATCCAGCCGACACCCGGCTCCCGCGGCTCCCGCGGGTACTTCTCGGTGCCGGCACGACCAAGCACGTCTCCTTCCGCCAGGACGCATCCTGGCTTCAGGGCCGCCACCGGACCCGGGGGGCCTCACCCCGGCCGGCGGGGTGGGGTGGGTGGCCCGCCGACCCGTAACGGCCCGCTGGGCGGCACGGGAATGCCGTGCGTGCCGGGGAGCACCACCCGCGAGCCGCAGTTGGCACAGCTGAAGCGGGTGGAGGCCGCGCCCGACGCGGTCACGGTGGGCTCGGGGCCGAGCAGCTCGTGCTCTCCCTGGCAGGTGACGCAGTAGCCGGCGCCCGCCGGGCTCTCGCCGGGCACCGGTTCCGGGCGGCCGGGCAGGCACAGCCCGCCAGCGGGCGGTGGCGGCAGCCGGGGGGTCTCGTCGATGTCGTAGGCCACCTGCCAGTTCGTCACCGTCAGCTCACCGGGCGAGGCAGCGATGAACGTGACGGGTACCTCGGTGACCATGACGGCCTCCAACGTCACCCGGCGCAGCCCTAGCACGGACCCCGCAGGCAGGACGACGCGCACCTGCGCCGCGTCCGCGCCGGGAGGGGCCGTACCGATCCTGACCTGTGGGACGGCCGCCGAGGACGGCAGCGGCACCGACAGTACCGCCCCGGTCGGGCTCCCGGCCGCCGACCAGACAACCTCCGCCGACGGCACCGCGGCGGCGCCGGCCGGAGCCGCCGCGTCGATCAGGAGCCGGTACGGGCGGCCGGCCTGCACGCTCGCCCGCTGCGCGAGCGTCACCACGACCGCCGCGCCGTTGACCAGGCTCAGATGATCCGCCGCGGAGGTGGCGTCGAACCCGGCCGGAGCCGGTGGGCTGAGCTCCCAGCCGACCAGCACGTCGTCATCGAACATCAGGTCCGCGTTGGTCAGCACACTCTCGGTGGCGCGCAACGAGACCTGGTCCACCGCTGCCACCACTCCGGCCGGCGCCCGCAACCGCAGTTCCACCTGTTCGGCGCCGGCGGGGGAGGTCAGGACGGCGTGATGTGTCCGCAGCCGCGGCTGTACCCCGACCGCCGGATCCTCGCCGGAGCGCGCCACCGTTGTCGTGAGCCCGGCCGCGGCCTCATCCGTGGGCCGCTCCCGGATCGGCACCTCGTCCGTGCGCTCGACCGTGCAGCCGGCCGCGCGCCAGTGCAGCTCGGCGGCCGCGCCCGCGGCCGAGGCCGAGGCCGTGAACGTCAGTTCGTACCGGCATCCGCCCGAAACGGGCATGACCTGGGCCAACGCCGACGTCGCGATGAGCTGCGGCTCATCGTCGCCCGGTGCGCGGGCCAGCTCGTCACCGCCCGGGGCTTCGGCACCGATCATCGCTGCCCGGCCGCCCGGCGGCAGGCAGCAGGGCCGGACGACGCCAGCCGTGACCACCCAGTCCTCGGGCACCAGGGTGCCGATGGTCAGCACGGTGAACCTGTCCGGGGTCTGCGGGGCCGTCGGGGTCTGCGGGCCGGTGGCTGGAGCTTCGGGCAGCGCACCTTCGGGCAGCAGCAGGTCCGCGACATACAGCCGCTCACCGTCCGGGGTGATCACGCAGTCCGCGGGCCCGCCACCGACCGCCACCCGGTCCACGACGCGGGACCGTGTCAGGTCCACGACCGCCACGGCATCGGCGGTGCGCAGGGTGACGAAGGCATGGCGTCCGTCCCCACTGACCGCGACGCCCGACGCCCTCGAGCCGTCGCGGCCGCTGTCCGGGCGCAGGCTCAACCGGTTACGCACCACCGCGGACGTCAGGTCGACGACGCTCAGCGCGGCCCCGGAGTGCACGACGGCGGCGGTCCTGCCGTCCGCGGTGAGCGCGCATCGAATCGCCCCGTCGTCCAGCGGGATCGGCCCGCCGCGGACAGCCAGCCGCGCCAGGTCGATCGCGACCAGCGCGCAGCCGTGCTCCCCGCTGGTCAGAACCCACAGCGTCAAGCCGTCGGGGCTGACCGCCAGATCGACGGGGGGATCATCCAGCACCGCCTCGGCGCCCCACAGCTTGCCCTCCCCGCCCGGGGCCTCGCCGGCGCGGACATCGGACGCCGCCACGGCGACGACGCTGTGCGCGACCGCGGCCTCTGCGCCACCGGCTCCCCCACCGCCTTCAGCTCCCCCACCGCCTTCAGCGCCGCCGTCGGCACCAGCGTCGGCACTGCGCGTACCGGCCAGGTAGAGAGTGGTTCCGTCCGGGGAGGCAGCCACCGCCGTCAGTCCGCCGTGGGCCAGCGTGACAGGCGTGGTCCGGTCGCCCTCGACGTCCACTGTCACCAGCTTCTGGCCGTCCAGCAGAACGTAGCCGTAGCGCCCGCCGGGGTCGGCGGCCAAGCCGTCCAGCGAACCGGCCGCCGGCAGCGTGAAAGGATCACGCTGCCGGCGGGCCTCCATGCGGTCGGGGAAGACGTCGAGCACGGCCACCTCGGGGAGAATCCTCAGCACCGCCAGATTCCCGGCCGGTGCGCCACCCGCGGCAAAGGCGCGGCAGCCGCCCGCGGCGACCGCGATCCGCCGCACCGGGAAGCCGGCAACCACGACCCGGGAGCCGTTCGGCAGGTCCGCCGTCCGGTTCCAGCGGGTGAAGCCGCCGTTGCGCACGTGCTCACCGCTCGGGCAGCCCTGGGCTTCCGGTGCCGCGGCCAGGGCCGCGTTGACACCGCCGATGATTTCTTCGGCGTTCAGGTCGATCTCCACCCGGCCCAGCGGGGCGAGCCGTTGCAGGCCGACCCGGTGGGCCGCCGCGCCTTCCCCTACCTGAAGCTCCACCGGCATCGTGAACCGGGCGGGGACGATGCGCAGCCGGAACAGCGCGGCAGCGGGCTCGGCACCGGCGACGCCCACCGGTCGCCATGACAGCCCGCCGTCCAGGCTGCGCTGGGTCGCCGGGCCGGCCGACGTGGCCGAGCCGACAGAAGCCGACGGAGCTGCCGGGCCGGTCGGTCTCGCCGGGCCTGCCGGGGTGGCCGGGGTGGCCGGGGT
>NZ_CEVIVD010000001.1:163624-182103 GCF_982290655.1 Protofrankia sp. CiP1_Cm_nod3 | reverse complement strand
GGCCGGGGTGGCCGGATTCGCCGGGGTGGCCGGGGCGCTCTGGGCGGTAGCGGCGGGTAACACCGCCCAGGCCGCTTCCCCGTGCTCGATCTGGAGCGTCAGCCAGTACCGGCGCCCGGCGTGGAAGGTGAACGCCGCATCCAGCCCGGCGCTGACCCACTGCGTCTCCTCGGCGACGCCACGTTCGAGTTCCACCGTGACCGGACGGGGCAGCAACGGCTCGTTCCAGGGTTTGCCGTCGGTGTCGGCGACAACGTTGAGCAGCACCGTCGCGGTCGGCGTCCCCGCCGCCACGAGCAGGTCGACGGCCGTGACCACCAGATCGTCGGCGACCACGACCGGGCAGGCCAGGGACACGTCCGCGGTCAGCGGCAGGACACCGGCCGGGCTGACCGCCCCGGTCGGACCATGGCCGACCCGGGAGGCGGCGAAGGCGCCGGTCGCCGTCGAACGCGCGCGGGCGGGTACCAGCCGGGCGCCGGCCGGAACCGACAGGCGCAGCGGCACCGCACCGGGCCGCGGCAGGCCCGCGTAGCCGTAGGTGACGGTGGCCTCGGTGATGCCGCCGGGAAGAACCGCGGCAGCCACGGTGAACTCCACCGCGAGTTCCAGATCCAGCCGGCAGAGGGTGTCCGAGTGGACCGTCAGCGGCAGCCGGTAGAACCCGTCCTCGACCTCGGCGGTGGCGAGCGCCGCCTGCAGCGCGGCGGCGACGTCCGGGGTGCTCTCGCGGCGGACCAGCTCGCCGGGACGGGACCACAACGCCGGTTGTGAGCCGGCCCGCGCCACGAGGTTGGACGGTGTCGATCGCAGGGTCACCAGGCTGACCGCCAGCGGCCCGCCCTTGCGGGTGATCTTGAATCTGGCCGCGGCCAGCCCGGGGACGGCTCCGTCGGCGGCCAGCGTGAGCACCCCGGCGAGGTGATCGTCCGGGATCAGCGGCGCCCCCCGGTCGTTCAGCCGTATGTAGACGCCGCCGAGGTCGACCTGCAGCTCGGCACCGGTCAGGTCGCCGCCGCGGATGCGGGTCAGGGTGCGCCGCTGGTGGAAGTCCAGCTCGGCCCACCGGAGGGTGGCCGTGCCGCCGCTGGACCGGGTCGCCCCCCAGGTCCCGGTGTCGCCGGTGAACGCGATGACCTCCTCGAACAACGGCGCGCCGGGTGCGGCGACGGGAGTGAGCGTGAGCACGGCGGAGCTGATCCGCGCTCCCGCCGGGATCGACCGCAGCCACACGGTGCGGTCGCCCTCGAAAGGCACACCGGCACCGTCGAAACGCTCACTCCGTCGCATCGTCCCAGACCCTCGGCTCGTTCAGCTCATCCGGCTCGTTCGGGCTTCCGGCTCGCGCGGACCGCACGCCAGGTCAGACCTTCAGCAGGACGAGGACCTTCAGGTGCTCCGTGGGGAAGTCCGTGGGGGGGCTGGCGGGCAGCTGCGGGGCCTTCAGCAGGGTCAGCCCGATCGACTGCAGGCCGAACTGGACCACCTGGACCTCCGACGGCGCGGGCGGGGGCAGGACCGAGGTGCCTTCCTGCTCGCCGGTGCCCGTGAGGTTGAGCGTCAGCCGCGGACGCATCTGGAAGTAGATGTTGTCCCAGTCCCGGGAGAGCTGCCGGACGGTCCGGCGCTCGCCGCAGCAACGGTCGAACCACGGGGAGTGGAAGTACTGGTCGTCGTCGAACCGGTCGTTCGGGGCGGCGTTGAACCTGCTCCAGAACTCGCTCTCCACCTCGCTGAGCGTGGCGTCCTCCGGCGTCTCGACACCGTACAGCTCCAGCATGTGACGCCACGGAATGTGGTACGGATGCCCGGCGACGGGATCGACGTCCACCGACTCCAGATCGCTGGCCGGGGTGTTCTCCGGCCGGAAGCGGATCCGGCTCTCGCTGCTGTGATGCAGGTAGAACGTTGCCAACGGGTTGAAGACGTGCCCGTCCTCGGAGGCGACGACCCGGAAGTAGTCCAGCTGGAAGACGCTCACCAGCGGCCAGGCGCCCAGCCGGTGGTCGATCACCGATTCCTTGCCGACTTCGAGGCGGCGCAGGACGCTGAGGTAGCCGGTGCGCTTGGGCAGCTGGCGCTGCACGTACTCCAGGACCTGCGCGGCGAGAGCGTCCGGGGTCAGGCCGGCGAGCTTCTCGGCGTCCTGGGCCTGCGCGACCCTGGTCAGGCCATCGATGGCAGCCTTGATCTGATCACCGATGTCCTTCTTGATCAACAGTTGGAGCCGTATCGAGTCGCCCGCTGTGATCAGGTCACCGGGGTTGTAGCTGACGTAGGGAGTGTTCTGGTCGGTCACGGGTTGCTCCGGGGGTCGAAGGTGGACGGGTGGGGCTCGACAGGCCGGCGGTCAGAGCTCAGAGCTCAGGTGTCGCGGGCCGGGGCCCGCCGCGATCACGGGTGACGGCCACCCGGACACCGGCGGCCTTCGCCTCGGTGACGCCGAGCGGGGACGGCTCGATCGTGGCGCGGCCGGTGAGCGACGCGGCCGGCCCGGCGACGATCGCCCGCGCCGACTCGAACCGGGCACCGTCCGTGGCCACCGACACGTCGAACCGGGCCGGGCCGGCCGGCCGGGCACTGACATTGATCAGGTTTCCGGCCGGACCGTTCTCGCGCGCCCGCAGGAGGATGAAGCCCTCCGCTCCCTGCTCGCGCAGGTAGAGCCGAGCGTGCTCCGGCCCGGAGCCGCCGCTGAGATAGCGCGGGGCGCGAAACGGCAGGGCCTGGGCGGTGAAACCGATCGGCACCGTCCGTACCGTCTCGGCCCGCAGCAGCACCGAGCGCGCGTTGACGAGCTCGACGAGGTTGTCGTCGTCGCCCGGTGGCTCGGTGACGGCGCGCTCGTACAGCTCGGGCCGGTCGGGGTCGCTGGCGAACCTGGCCTCGCCGAACCGGGCGCCGAACCGGGCCGGGAGATCCGCGGGCAGGTTGACCTCGAAGGCACCCGGGGTGTGCCGGGGCCAGCTGAAGATCCAGCCGGATGGTGGACCGGCGGGCCCGCCCGCGGCGAAGGTCTCCCGGGCCGGCTCACCGTCCAGCGCATACCCGCTGACGTCGAAGATGGCCGGCCAGCGGCACGGCCCACCGGCGAAGCGGTCCGCGGACAGGTCGTCCGGGGCGGTCCGCGGACCGGCGAACACGGCGCTGTCGAGGCGGCTGCCGGTGCATTCGAGCACCTGCCACCGGCTGCGGCCGCGTTCGAGGAGCAGGGCGTCGCCCTTGCGCTCCCGGCGGACGCGGGCGAGCCGCGAGGGCCGCTCGCCGTTGGTCACCTGCCACGCGAACGAGGACCCCGAACCGGCCGCCAGCTCCCCTATGGTGACGTCCAGGTAGCGCTCGGCGTCGGCGGTGCCGGTGCCGGCGGATGCGGTGCCGCCGTCGGCGGGGGCGTCCGGGCGCAGCGTCACGTCGAACCGCCGGGACAGGGCGGTCACCAGGACGAACGGCGGATCCGCGCGGTGGAGGACACCGGCCACCCCGACCACCGCCCCCGCGTGCTCGGCAAGTGACACCTCGCCGCCCGGCCGCGCCGCGACCAGACGGCGGCCGCCGGCACCCGCCAGCGCCCAGCCGTCCTCATCGTCGGTCCGCACCAGCTGAGCGGTCAGCTCCACCGGGTCCCCGTCCGGACGGTCGGCGTCGAAGCCGCTGGTACTCAGGGCAGCCGGGGACACCTCCACGCTCAGCCCGGTAACCTTGGGCAGCACCTGGTCGACGGCCGGCGCCCAGGGGTTGTCCAGCTGCAGGCCACCAGCGGGCACGCCGCGCGGACCGGTCCACGGCGCGGCGAGGCTCGGCACCCGGGCCCACGCCCCGAGGTGTCCGGCCCGCAGCTCGCCGGGCGCCACCGCGACCGGTTCCGCTCCCGCCGGCGCGGCAACCCGGGCCCGCACGAAGCCGTCCGGCGCCCGCCACAGGGTCAGCGCCTCCCCGGCTGCCAGCGGGCGCAGCAACGCGACGATCCGGCCCGAGTCACGTTCGATCAGGGCCGGCCCGCCGTTGCCGTGCGGCGCCTCGACCCGCACCGTCAGCCAGGTGTCGCCGGCACCGTCGTTGTCGAGGGTCACCTGGTCACCGTGGTGCAGCCAGCTGGTCGGCAGCGTCCGCTGGACCGGCGGGTATTCGACGACCTCCAGGCTGCGCGGCGGGAGGATCTCCAGCCGGCTGCCGGGGCCGGTGGTCGGCGAGGTCAGCCGCAGCCGCTGGTCCGCGGTTGCCGACACCACCCCCGGCAGCGCCGCGTCGATGGCCGCGACCACCTCCGCGAGAGTGGTCTGGGCCGGCGCCGCGCCCGCGACGTCGATCTCCCGCGGCGATCCGCCGTCGACCCGCAGCAGCAGCTTGGAGCGCAGCGCCAGGTCGGCCGGCGCCAGCAGGTCGACCGTACCGGTGATCACAGCCGGCTGGGCGGCGGCCCCCCTGGTCTGCGCCGGCACCTCCGGCCCGAAGAGCAGGGCGCGGGCGTCACCGCCGGTGTATGCCGGGACGGCGATGCGGCCCGCCGTCCCGGCCAGCCCGGATTCCAGCACCAGCCGGTTGTCGACGACGGAGGCCACCAGGTCCGGCAGGGCGGAGGTCAGGGCCGCCACCACGTCGGCGGCCCCGACCTGTCCGGGGTCGGCGGCCTGCGCGGCGCAGTCCACGGTCGCCTCCGGCCGGCCGTCCACCGACAGCACGAGATAGCGGGCACGGCGCAGGTCCAGCGCCCCGCCGACGTCGGCGCGCCCGGTGATCCTGGCCCGCTCGGCCTCGCCGCCGTGGTAGGTGCGCGCCGTGACGCCGAGGACCGCCGCGGTCGCGTCGGTGACGTCCGCGCCCTCGGGCGTTTCGATGCGCAGCCGGGCGCCCGGCCCCCGGCTGGGCGAGACCAGCGCCAGGTGCGTCCCGTCGTGGGAGGCGACGCTGCCGCCGAGCGCCACGTTCACCGTCGAGGCCAGGGCACCCAGGGAACGCCGGCCGCCCTGGTCGCCGGTGAGCGCGATCTGCACGGGATCGGCATGGTCGACGCCGATCCGCAGCGCCGCGTGCGGCGGCAGCTCCACCCCGGCGCTCAGGTCGCTGACGCCGACGAAGGCGACCCCGCCGGCGTCCCGGCCACGGGCGGACATCTCGGTCTCGCCGAGCAGCAGCCGCCGCGCGTCCTGGGCCTGGGGCACCTCGAAGGCGATCCGGCTGCCCGGACCGGCCGTCGGTGACAGCAACGTCAGCCGGTGGCCGTCGTGCATGGCGACCGGCGGCGGCTGGCCGATCAGCGGCCGGCCCGCTCGGGGCCGGTCCGGCGCCGGCTCGGCGGGCGACGACTCAGCCGGCACCGACACAGCCGGCACCGACACGGCCGTCGGGGACACGGCGGTCGGGGACACGGCGGTCGGGGACAGGGCCGCGTTCAGGCGTGCGACGATCTCGTCCAGGACGGTGGCCCGCGGCCGCGATCCGGCGCAGTCGACGTCCACCGGCGGGGAATCGTCGACGGCGATCCGCAGGTAGCGGGCTGTCGACAGGTCGACACCGGGACGCAGGTCGACGGCGCCGGTCACGGCGGCCCGGCTCGCGTCGTCGCCGCGGGCGTCGGCCCGCTCGACACCGAACAGGGTGATAGCCGCCTCGCCGGTGACAAACGCCCGGGTGACGAACCGCCGTCGGCGTTCGACGGAGACCCCGCGCACCGCCAGCCGGCTGCCGCCGCCGGGCCGGCGGGAACGCAGCACCAGGTGCTCACCGTCATGGGTGGCGACATCGGCGTCCCGACCGCCCGCGGAACCCGCACCGCCGGCGCCGCCGGCAGCCCCCGCGGCGGTGGCGGCGTCCGCGGCCAGCGCCTGGTTGATCCGGTCGACCAGGTCGTCCAGGGACAGCCGCCGAGCGCCGTCGCCGCGCAGGTCGACCTGGACGAACCGGCCGCCGTCGACGGCGAGCTCGAACAGGTAGCGGTCGAGGACCGCCACGCCCGCGGACAGGTCCGCGATGCCGGTGACGTGGGCCGCCGTCGCGGCGGCGCCTTCGGCGAACCGCGGTGGCAGCCCGAGCAGCGTCGGGGCGGCGTCGGCGCCGACCGGCTCGAGGACGATCTCGGCCAGCTCGCCGGTGCCCGGCGAGGTGAGCTGGAGCCGGCCGGCGACGGCGGCGGCGACCTCGGTGCCGACGGCGGCGTTGACCGCCGTGACGATCTCGTCGAGCCGGGTACGCTCCGGTACCGCGCCGGCACAGTTCACGGTCACCATGGGCAGGTCGTCGACCCGCAGCCGCAGCAGGGGCGCCTCGGCGAGGTCGGCGCCGGCGCGCAGGTCCACGGTGCCGGTGACCTGCGCCGGCCGGGGGTCCTGCCCGGTCCGGACGGTCGCGGGCAGGCCGAACAGGCGTTGCGCGGCGTCCTCGGCGGCCGCCCGCTGCAGTTCGATCGTGCTGGCCGCGCCCCTGGTCGGTGAGGTGAGGGTGATCCGCCGCCCGTCGTGGGTGGCGGCCGCCAGCCCGAGCGCCGTGTTGATCGCGTCGCGGACGTGGTCGAGGGCGGTGTGCGCGGGGTCGGCGCCGGCGCAGTCCACCTCGGCCGGATGGACGCCGTCGACGAGCAGGCGCAGGTAGCGGGCGTCGGTGAGGTCGACGGCGCCGGCATGGTCCACCGTGGCGGTCAGGGCCGCCGCCGTCTCGTCCGTGCCGCGGTAGCTCAGCGGCAGCAGGCCCAGCACGGCCGTTGCCGCGTCGTCCGGTCCTTCGCGCACCTCCAGCAGCGACTCGGGTCCGGACGTCGGGCTGCTCAGCACCACCCGCCCGGCCACGTCGCGGGCGGCGCTGTCGCCCAGCTCCGCGCGCAGCCGGGTGACGACGTGTCCGAGCGGGACGGCGGCGGGGTCCGCCGCGCCCTGGCCCACGTCCACCACGACGGGGGCGCCGCCGTCCAGCGCGACGTACAGGAGGTGCCGTTCGCGCAGGTCGGCCCCGCCGCGCAGGTCGGGGGTGCCGTGGATCTCGGCCCGGCCGGCCGGTCGGCCGGAGACGGTCAGGCTCGGCACGCCCAGCAGCACGGTGGCGGCGTCGGCCGGGTCGGCCTCCACCGTCACCAGCAGGTCGTCCGGGCGGCGCCACCAGGTGTCCAGCCGGCCGGGGGCGGTGTCGATGGTCAGCCCGAGCGCATCGGCCGCCACCCGCAGCACCCCGGGCACGGTGACCGTGCCCTCGAGCAGCGTGCGCACGTGACGCAGCAGGTGTTCGCGGAACGGCTCGACCGTCTCGTCGGGGCGGGGCGCCAGCCCGTAGAGCGCGCCGATCGCGCGCAGATCCGTCACGGCGGCGCCGCCGCGGTCGGCGAAGGCGGCCCAGTGCGCCTGCATCACCTCGGCGAGCAGGTTCTCGCCGAGCTGCAGCTGCCCGCCGAAGGCGTCGACGACGGCCCGCAGCGCCGAGCGGGACGCCGCCGCCCGGAAGGTGCCGGGCAGGTAGCCGAGGATGCGGTCGGTCTTGGTCGGCATCGGCTACTCCCCCTGTGTCCGGACGGCCACGTCGGACGGCTGCATGTCCAGCACCACCCAGAACGACTCGTCACCGACGGTGGGGTCGACGACGAAGTCGCCGCTGTCGATCTGTTCGTCGGTCACCGGGCTGCCGTCGGCGGCCCGCAGCAGGCCGTGGTCGGGGATGCGCCGGCCGGTGGGTGGCAGCGCGGGCACGGTGGCGCCGACGGCGGCCTCGACGGCCGCGCGCCGGACCGTCTCGTCGGCGGTGGCGGGCAGACCGGCGAGCGCCGTGAGCACGGCGTCGGTGAGCGGTTCGGCACCGGGGCCGCCGAGGTCCGGACGCCAGGTGATCACATCCGCGGCCCGCACCGAGACGATGTCGGGGTCCCGGCCGCCGGCCGGGTTAGTGGCGGCCGCATCCAGCAGCAGCCTGCCCTCGGCGCGGTCGCCGCTGGTCAGCGTGTCGACGTAGGCCTGGACCCTGGCGATCATCGAGGTGACGATCTTCTCCCGGCCCTGAGCGGTCAGGCCCGGTCTGACCACGACCGCCAGCCGGGGGGTGAAGAAGACGTAGCGGGCGACCAGGGCCGCCTGCACGCCGGCCGCCCGGGTTTCGTGCACGGCGGCGCGCAGCGACGGCATCCGCTCGGGTTCGGCCTCGACGAGGATCGTCACCGTGCCCAGGGGTGCCTTGGTGGGGCCGGGGTTCTCACCCTCCCAGACCTCGACCGGCCGGCCCCCGCCCTCGGAGATCACCCGGGTCAGGGCCGGCAGGGTGGCCTGGCCGAGCGAGCGCAGGACGGCCTTGGCCCGGGCCCGTAGCTGCTCGTCGGTCTCACCCTCGGCGCTGAGGATCGTCGGGTCGATGTTGGTCACCCGGCTGATCCCGGCGATCGGGGCAAGCATGTCCGTGACGGCCCCGGCGGGTACCGTGCCGGCGTCCCCGGCAAAGGCCGCCTCCGCGCGCACCGGGACGTCGATGCGCGCCTGGCCGCGCTGCAGTGTGCGCTGCTCGGAGGTGGCGAACCGGGCCTTCGCCGCCGCGGTGGTCACCACGGTGCCGGCCGGGATCGTGATGCTGCCGTCGATTCCGGCCGCGCGGAAGAACGTCACCAGCCCGACCGCGAGCTGCCTGGGCTTGCGGGCGATTCCGAGGATCGCCACCACCAGGTCCAGGGCGGTACCGGTGGCGGTGTCGAGGAAACCGGCCCGGTAGGCGAGGTTGATCTGCTCGTAGACGGTGGCGATCTCCCGGCCGACGGCCTCGGCCAGCGTGCGGGTCACGCTGCCGACGTTGATGTCGGTGATCGGCGAGGGGCGGTCGTCCGGGGGCAGCGCGTAGTCGACGTAGAAGGTGCTCAGGTCGGCCGGCCGCCGTCCGCCGTCCTGCCAGACGACGACGTTGCCGGGCTGGTCGTACACGAAGTCGACCGGCTTCTGGAAGGTGTAGCGGCCGGGTTCGCCGTCGGTGTCCAGCACGGTTCCGGTGATGCCGCGGATGTCGAGTGCCGGCCGGGTGAGCGGGTACCGGTCCTGCCTGAGATCGAAAATGATCTCCTCGTTGACGACCCCGCCGATGACCGCGGTGAGGATGTCGTCCACGATGTCCTGGAACGGCCGGTCCACGAGGAAGACGCTGTCCGGGTTCATGCCGCCCCCGTCCTGTCGAGGAAGAACGGGAAGACCAGGTTCAGCGGGGTGTCGCCGTGCACGGGCAGCAGGCGTGCGGTGATGTCGATCCGCCACCGCTGACGGGGATGCGTGGCGACGTCCACCGACAGCACCCGGGCGACCCGCGGCTCCGCGGTCAGCGCCAGCAGGGTGAACATCTTGGCCCGGTTGCGGGTGGACTCGGTGTTGGGCTGCCCGACCAGCTCGTGCAGGCGCGAGCCGTAGTCGGGGTGGCCGAACAGGGCGAGCTCACCCTGTTCGGTGAGGAAGCGCAGCAGCAGCGCCTGCCGCAGGTTGTCCAGCGCCGAGAGCGTCTCGAGGTCGTCCTGCCCGGTCTGCGGGCGGCGCACGGTGAACAGGTCGCTGCCCCTGCCGCGGTCGTCGGCCAGCCGCAGGTCGTCGAGTAACCGCAGGTCGCTTCCCCAGCGGGGTTCGGCGGCGTTTGTCATCGCGACCTCCGTCCTGTCGCGCTCATGGTTGCCACTGGTCGATGACGTAGGGCGCCGCGGGCGGCCCGATGATCAGCAGGACGCCGGGTGGGGTGGGGATGCGGTCGCCGGCCCGGACCAGTCCGCGGCCACCGACGCGAACACCCGAGCTGGCGACCGGGCCGATCACCAGCGGGTACGGGAAGCCCCAGACGGAGTTCACCATCAGGCACAGCGAGCCGGTGACGGCCAGCGGCATCCCACCGGCGGTGATGAAGGGCGGGAAGACGGCCGTCACCGTGCCGGTGTCGGGTGGTCCCGACAGTCCGGGAGTCAGCATCACGGCGCAGCCGAGGGAGACGGGAGGTCCAGGCATCGTCGGCACTCACGGTGAGAAAGAGGTGACGCCCTTGATGGCGACGAGCGCGCCCTGCAGGGTCGTCGCGCCAGCGGCCTGCACGGTGGCCGTCCCGGAGGCCTTCAGTGTCGCCGACCCCCCGGCCTCGACGGTCACGTCGCCAGTGCCCTTGATCGCGACACTGGCGCCCTCGAGGGTGAGCGAGCCCGTCGCGCGAAGCGTCATGGCCTGGGCCGCCTCGACCGTGACGTCGCCGTCCTGGTTCATCACGATCCTGGTTCGGCCGGCGACGACGGTGACCGTGCCGGACCCGCCGTCCGGCTGGTCCAGGCGCAGCTCGGTCCTGCCCGCGGTGGCCCGCACGGCGGCGTCCGTCACCCGGACGGTGATCTTCGGCGGCAGCTCGAAGATCAGCTCGCGGGCCGGCGTGCCGCGGTCGGTGGTGCGGACGGCGCCCCTGACCGTCCTGTCGTCGGCTCCGGCCAGCGGCAGCCGGAAAATCACCTCGTTCGGCTTGTTCAACGGCGGACGGTCGACGTCGTTGTAGAGCCGGCCGACCACGATCGGCGCGTTGACGTCGCCCCGGTCGAAGGCGAGCAGCACCAGGTCGCCCACGTTGGGGACGGCCGCCGAGCCGATGCGCGTCGTGGCGATCGGCACCCGCCGCAGCAGCAGCCCGCCACGCAGCCGGACGTCGCAGCCGTAGTTGTCGCCGTCGGCTGTGTCGGCGTGCGGGTGGACGGCCTCGACCAAGCCGACCTCGTTCACCCGGATGCCGCGCAGCTCGTGCCGGATGATCTCCTGCAGGGTATTGACGATCATGCTCATCGCCGCATCGTCCTCGTCCTCGTCCTCGCCGCATCGTCATGTCCCGATCCCCCGGAACCCGACCCGGGTGGTGAACCCGCTGTCCTTACGCAGCTGGTGGGTGACCGACCGGACCTGGTACGTGCCGTCCATCCCGCGCTCCGGCACCCCCGAGATCCGCAGCGCGTCACCGAGCCGCACCTGGGGCGCGCCGGTCACCAGCAGCTCGCCCACGCTCGACTCCCGGCGGAGCTCCGTCAGCGCGGCCTGCGCGGCCTGCTGCGCCGCCCGCGCCGTGCGCAGCGCGCTGCGCTCGAGCAGCAGGACGGCGTCGCCCGAACCGGCCGTCCCGGTGTACGGGGCGAGATCCTTGGCCAGCCACGCCCAGGAATCGTCGCCGCGGGAGGCACCGGGCGACTCCCCCAGCGCCGTGACCCTGGTCGCCCGCGATGGCCGCCGGTCCGCCCGCAGCGCCAGGATGTGCCTGCCGTACTCGAAGACGTGCGCGGTCCGCCCGCCGGTGAACCGGGCGAACACCAGCCTGCCCTGCTCGTCGACGTACCGGTCGAAGCCGCACAGCTCGGCCAGCTCCCCGATGTGCCGGTAGGCGCTGCGCCGGGCGTCGACGACGTAGGCGGGGAACAGGATGCCGTCATCGGCGGCCGCCACCGTGACGCCGGCCGCGGCGGCCAGCTCGGTGACGATCGCGCCGGCGGTGCTCCTCTCGAAGGTCCGGTCCAGCCGGGTGTGCAGCAACGCCTCGGCCGCGCCGTGCGCGAGCAGCCGGCGGGTGCGCAGGTCCGGATCGGCGTCGACGATTGTCGCGGTGACGACCTGCCGCGGCTGGTCGCCCTCGGTGTAGCCGAGCGCGACGTCGAGCCGCTGACCCGGCTGCGGGCGGAAGGTGGCGAGCCGGCCCATCGTGAGGGTGACCCGGTCCGCCGCCCCGGCCATCCCGAGCTCCACCCGCAGCTCGCTGACGGTGCTGACACCGGGCACGGCCCGGCTGTCGACGACCGTGCCGGCGCCACCCGCTCCGGCGGTGCCCGCCCCGCCTGCCGCGCCGCCGCCCGTGGTGTCACCGCCCGGCTCGCGGAAGGTCAGCACGTAGGCGGGCCGCAGCAGCGCGGTCATGCGACCTCCCCCGGCCCGATGCCGTGCGCGGCCAGCAGGGTCGTCGTCAGGTGGAACGCCGGGTCGCCGCGGTGGTCGGCGTGCACGCCGGCCAGCAGCGCCCGCAGCCGCTCGTCGTGCTCCGCCGCCGGCAGCAGGATCCGCGCGGCGGCCGCGACGACCTGGTCGGTGCCGTCGCGCAGCGCGGCCAACGCCAGGTCCGTGGCCTGCGGATACTCCAGGGCCACCAGGCCGGTCAGGCTGGACAGCCGGGCCAGCGGGTCCGGTGAGCGCAGGTTGGCAAGGTAGATACCGGTCAGCGCCGGTCTTGAGACATCGGTGACGATCTGCGGCAGCTGGGCCAGCAGCCGTCCGGACGGCGGCGGGGAGAACTGCCGCGCCGTGCGCGCCACGACCTCGTTCCTGGCCGCCTCGCCGAACCGCTCGAAGGCCGTCATCGCGGCGAACGGAACCAGATCCTCGGTCTCGAGGAGTTCGACGAGCTCGTGCACCTCGTCCTCGAGGCTCATCCGGATCTCCACTCGGGTCTGCACGGTCAGAAGGCACGCAGGAGATGCGAGCCACGGATCGCGGTGAACTGGTTGACACCGTCGGCGTCCGGGACGTCCCACAGCCGTTTGGTCCCTGTGACGCTCGCGGGTGGCAGGGGCGCGCCGTTCATCAGGTTCTGGGCGACGAACAGCTGGTTGCCCGCGGGCGCGGCCGGCTGCGCGTAGTGGCCCCCGTGCACAGCGCCGGATTTGTCCGTCAGGACATGACCTATCTCGTGCGCCAGCACATACGGCGTCATCCTCGGGCCGTCAACGAAGCATGCCGCCACCTGCGGTTTCGTGCCCAAATAGTTGATCTCCGTCCAGGACTCGCCGAGGTTGTGCCGGGTCGGCAGCCCGCCGGTGTAGAACACCCGGATGGTGCCCGCAAGCCCGGGGCCGTTCGGGTCCGCCAGTGGCGGGTGGGCCGCGCCGATCGTCGCCTCGTCGTCCTTGGCGGGATCGACCAGGTCGTAGCGCACCGCCGCCGGGTCGACGCCGGGCGGCGGTGCGATCAGGACCACCCGGTGACCGACGCTGACGTAGGTGGCCACCAGCCGGTCGCCGGGGGCGGGCGGCGAGGGGAGCGTCAGCCGGCCGGTGGCGAGATCGAGCGCGGCCTCACCCGCGCCCGGCGCCCGGCCGGTCACCACTCTCAGCCTCGTCGCGGCCCCGCCGCGGTACCGCACCACCGTGTTACGCGGGTCGTCGGCCACGGGCGGGCGCAGCAGCACGAACGCCGCCGGCCCGGTCAGCCGTACGGTCTCGTCGGACACCAGGCGGTTCTCCTGTTTGACGTCTTTCGCATCCGCGCCCTGTCCGACGACGGTCTCGACCTCGATTCCCAGCCGGGCGTATGCCTCCTCGACCACCCGCAGGTCCCTCGTGAAGATCGGATCAGCTGGTTCGGTCTTCACCACTCCATCGTTGCGGCCCGGACCGAGCCTAAGCACGAAGATCTGCAAGGACAGCCGGCGCCGCTCGTCGGCGCCGGTGGGGGGCCGCTGGAAGACCGGCGTCGTCCGGGCGGCCCTGACCCCGGGCACGCCCGGCTGGGGATAGGTGCACACCACCTGGCTGCGCACGTCCGCCGGGCGGAGCCGGTGGTTGCGTTGGCCGCGGCCCGGTACCGTCCCGGCAGCCGGGACGCCCGCCGGCAGGCCACTGTGCGTGGGCTGGTTCTGGTCGTCCTCGTCGGTCACCAGCATCACGGCCCGGGAGATGAAGACACCGGAGCCGGCGGCCGACTCGACGAGGGTCAGGCCCCGGTCGCCGGGTGGCATAACGGGTTGTGAAGGGTAGCGGAAGGAGAAGTCGTCGCCGTTGTCCCGCACGGTGCGCCACTCGATGTCCGTGGCGCCCTTGCCGGACCGCGACGCGTCCCGCAGCCGGAAGTAGAAACGCCTGGTGTCAGAGCCGACGAAGTTGGCGGCCTCGGTGGCCTGGTTGACCACCTGCCCGGCGGCGTCGAAGGCATGGTCCCACAGGCCGATCCGGACGAACCCGGCCGCCGGCGCCTGCGCGGTGGCGGTGTCGACCACCTCGAGCCGGCCGACGGTCGCGGTCACCCGGTCCCCCTCCGGCTCCACGCCGGCCAGCCCCAGCTGGAAGCCGGTGTCGGCGCCGAGCGGGCTGTCGGTGACGCCTTCGGCGAACAACCGGCGGCCGGCCGGGGGGGTGACCGCCGCCAGCACCAGCGGTGCGGCCGCGGTGGCCACCGCCACCTGGCCGGCGGCCGGCACCTCCTCGGTGAACGCCCGCACCCCGTCGGTGACCGGCGTCAGGACGAGATCGCCGGTGAAGCCCGCGGGCACCGGCGGACGCACGAGCAGCATGGCGCGCTCATGGCTGAGATCGGGCAGCGCGACGTGCAGGAAACGGCCGGGGCTCAGCTTCGCCGCGGCGGTCAGCGGCGGCGGATCGGCGTCGGCCGCGGTCCGGCTCGCGCAGACGTCGAGGGTCAGCTCGACGGCGGTCATCGCGGCCTCGGCCGTGTGCCCGGCCTGGCCGTCCACGGTCAGCGCCAGCCGCAGCACGACGTCGTCCACGGCGGTGCTGGCGCGGCTGCCCTCGGCGAAGACCTCGGCGCCGGCGAGCAGCCGCGCGGCGGTGAAGACGTTGTCGGTGCCGTCGAAGGCCAGCTCGGTGCCGGCGACGGCGGCGTCGAAGAAGCGGACGGCGTCGCCGGAGCGGGTGAACGTCCCGGAGCCGGTGAAGGCGGTGTCGACGCCGAGCCGGATTCGCTGCCGGCGCGGGTTGCAGCCCGGCCTGCGGACGACGACCGCCGCCGGTGCGCTGATGCCGGGGCGGACGGCCGCGGCGGCCCGGCTGGTGACGACGGCCTCGAGCACCGACGCCGGGTCCGCCAGCCTGGCGCAGACGACGTTGCCCTTTGCCGCGGACAGCGGCTCGCCCTTACGCCGGACGACCACCGGTGCCCGGACCTCGAGGGTGTAGACGCCGATTCCGGCGGGATCGGCGAACGCGCAGCGGCCATCGGGCCCTGTGCGGCGCGCGGTCGGCCAACCGCGCAGAGCGTCCGTCCGCTCGCGGTGCTCACCGGTCATGATTCTTCCGTCCGGAGCGATCAGCACGAACGGCGTGTCCGGCAGCGGGGTGCCGTCCTCGAAGTGGATGTGGACGCTCACCTGGACGTTGCCCGGCTCGGCCGGCCGGCGGGAGAAACGCTCGGCGTCCGGAGCCGTGCAGATCTCCTTGGGTGCGGGGTCCGGGTCCCCGGAGCCCGGCCGCGGGTTCTGCGGGTGGGGGTACGGGCGGACGAAGCAGGTGCGGTTGACCGTCCTGGCCGGGTTCAGGCACCATCTCGGGCTCACCGCCCCCGGCGCGGGAAGGTCGAAGGTGTCCGGCTGGCGCACGGCGGCGGGCAGACGGTCGGCCCGGACGAAAAGCAGTTCCACCCGGCGGTTGCGCCGTTCGGCCTTCGGGGTGTCGTCCACCGGGTCGCTCTCGCCGCAGCCCAGCCATTTCAGCGGGCCGCCGTCGCAGCCGGTGGACGCGTTCGGCAGCAGCCGGGCCGGGCTCACCGACAGCGGGTCGCGGGCCAGGTAGGCGTCGATCAGCGCGGCCCAGGTGGCCTCGTCCACCGTGCCGGACTGCGGCAGCCCCCGGTCGGACTGGAAGCGCCGTACCGCCTGCCGGGTCAGCTCGGCGTTCTCCGGCGGCGGCGTCACGGTGCCGGCGTCGTCCCGGTAGTCGATGTTGCCCTGGTAGCGGCCGAGGTCCTGGAGGATCCACTGCTGCTCGCGGCGTCCCCAGCCGTCGGCGAGGGTTCGCACGGTTCCGGCCGGATGCGGTTTGCGCAGCTGGTTCCACTCCTGCCGGGCCGCGTCGGCCGCCGCCTGGTCGTTGCCGGCCGTCAGCATGGCGAACACCGCGCGGGCCCGGCGCTCGGACAGCGACTGGTTGTATCCGGGTGGGCCGGTGAGGTCCGTGTGGCCGACGACGAGCAGCCGCTCGTCGGGGTGTGCCCGGGCGTAGGCCACCACCTGCGAGAGCACCGTGCGCATGCACGGCTCGACGAACGCGTTGTCGAAGTGGAAGTGGACGACGAAGGTGGCCGCGAGCAGCGGGGCCGGACGCAGGACGATCGTCACGTGGGTCAGCGCGCCCGGCCGGACGACCGCGGCGGCCTCGCCCTGCAGGGACGGCGGGGCGGTGACCGTGGCGCGGGCGGTGTAGGTGCCGGGCGGGAAGGTGGTCTCGGTCCACACGTTGCCGGTGCGGGTGGTGAGGCTGCGGTCCAGCGCGCCGCCGTCGGCCCGGGTGCCGGCGACGGTCACGGTGACCGCGCTCATGTCGAAGTCCGGCCGGCCCGCCACGACGACCTCGACCTCCAGCACACCCACCTGTGGCGGGATCGGCGGCGGCGGTATCACCGGCGGCGGCTGTGTCGGCACCGCGGGCGCGGGGGCGAACTCACGCAGGGTGAAGGCGTACTCGTACAGCTCGGGCTTGCCGGCCAGCGCCCGCACACCCATCTCCTCGACCAGGACGTCCTGCACCCGGGTGGCGGTGGCGATGTCCGCCGCGAACGGGACGGGGCTGGCGGTCAGGAACTTCTCGCGCAGCGCCGCGAGATCCTTGGCGGCCTCTTCGCCGGCGATGGCCCCGGTGAGCGTGACCGTGGTGTTGCGACGGCCGGCATCCGCGGTGAAATCGCCCTCCAGCCCGGGTACCGGGTGATCCTCGAGCACCCGGTCCTGGTCGGACTCGATCTCGTCGACCAGCTGCAGCTCGAGGTCGCCGAGCATCGGCTTCACCGCCACCGCGATCCCTCCCGCTCGTTTGCGTGTTGACACCGGTTGCGCGTTGATACCGGTCAGGCTCACCTGTTGATTTCGCCGAGGATGCCGGTAATGGTGTCGATCAGCTCGATGATCTCCGTCTTCACCTGGTCCAGCGACGGCAGGCTGCTGACCACGTCGACAATCCGCTCCACTTCGCCGATGGCGTCGGCGTCGCCGGGCAGCAGCTTCTTCGCCGCGTCGAGCACCGACCGCACGCCGCCGGTGAACGCCGAGATGTCGCTGAGCCCGGGAACCCCGGAGACGTCGAGATTCTTGATTTCCGTCTGAAGTCTGGCCAGCAGGCCGCTCAGCTGGGTGAGCAGGTCCCCGATCGGCAGGCCGACCGCCTTCAGCGCGTGCACCGCCTGTTGGACCGGACCCTTGTGCGCGTTGAGGAAGTCCTTCAGGTCCTGTAGAGCTTTCTTCAGGTCATCAAACAGGTTGGTGGCCACCGTGCCGCCTCCGCTGGGAGTCCGTATCTGTCGGGAGCTCGTGCTCGGTCCGGATTCTCACGTCCGGTGGTTCATGTGCGGTGGTTCATGTGCGGCCGAGAACTCGTCTGCGGTCGGGATTCTCACCTCCGGTCGGGAGTTCACCTCGTGAGGAGCTCATTGAGCGTGCTGATCCGCTCGACGAACGGCGACAGGGTTTCGACGAACTTCTCCAGGCCGGTGACGAATGCCTGGCCGAGGGCCAGCCCGTCCACCAGCCGGTCCATCAGCTCGGTGGCGTCACCGAGGACGTCGGGGGCCGCCGTCGCCGGGCCGGCGGGCTCGGCGGGCTCGAGGAACTGGCGCAGGCTCAGGACGAAGGCCGTGCGTTCCGGACGGCCGCCGAGCTCCTGGAGCTGCAGGTCGTCGATCACAACCTTGTCGATCCTGGCGTCGGTGGTGATGTCGGCGACGAAAGGGAGCGCCGAGCCCGAGCGGAACCTCTGCTGCAGCTCGTCGATGAACCCCGCCGCCTCGGTACCGGTCGCCACCCCCCACAGCGCCACCCGGGTCGGCCGCCGGCCCAGGTCCTGCAGCTGGCTGCCGTCGCCTCCCGGCGCCTGGTGCTCGGCGAGCACGCGCCGGTCGTAGGTGCCGATCTCCTGCACGTGCGGCAGTTCCAGGCCGTCCAGCATCGGTCTCATACCGGTTCACACCTCGATCCCGTGCCGGCGGGCCTCGTCTTGCAGCACCCGGGCGATCCGGCGGGTCAGCTCCGCGTCGTCCAGCAGGTCCGGTCCGGTGGCGTCGCGTTCCGCCCCGCGCCGCAGGGACGCCCCGGCCACCGGGATCACCGGCAGCCCGGCGGACGCGACCAGGGCCGGATGCGACGCCGTCATGACCGGCGCGGGATCCAGCCGGGCCGACGCCGTCGGTGCGTTCACCGCCGGGTGCGGGGCCGGCATCGGCGGGCTCGATGGGCCCGATGGGCCCGGCCTGCCCACCGGCCCGGTTCCGGAGCCCGCCGGCCCGGCCGGAGCCTCGGCCCACCCGGTCGCCTGATCCGCCTGGTTCGGCCGGCCCGGTTGGCCCGCCTGGTTCGGACGCCGCTGCCTGGCGCCGTCGATGCTCCACCCGGGTCGAGAAACGCCCGGCATGGATCGCGGCATGGATCGGCCGCCGGCATCGTCCGGCCATTCACCCTGGCCGGTAGGCAGGACGGAGGGGTCAGCAAGCCACTGGGTACGACCGTCCGCCCGCCGGCCAGGGCCGCCGAGCCCGCCGGCGGCGCCGCGGGACGACGGACCCGACGGACCCGGTGGACCCGGTGGAGCCGACGGACCCGGTGGAGCCGGTGGA